>NZ_JBHVEG010000294.1:0-4393 GCF_042802395.1 Promicromonospora sp. NPDC057488 | reverse complement strand
CCCGCGCGTTCATCGACGTGCGCGAGGTCTCCTGGATGCTCCGCGACCTCGGCCAGCACCTCATCGCCGGCGGCCTGCTCACCGGCACCGCCGCCAGCGCCGCCGGCGCGGCAGGCGCGGGCGCGACCGGCGCCGGTGGGTCGCTCGGCGCCACCAGGCCGCGGTCGTTCGGCACCAAGCACGCCGCCGTGGCCGCGAGCGTGCTCGCCGCGCTCGTGATCGGCGCCGGCGCCGCGGCCCTGATCGCCGGCCTGCCCGCCAGTATGTCCATCCAGGCCGTCGGGGAACCGCCCAGCACGGGAGGCTCCGACACTCCCGCGACAAACCCGCCGCACGATCCGGCGCCGCCGCAGAGCTCGGCCGAGCCCGCCGACCCGCCGCGCACCCCGCAGCCGGCCGACGAGAAGTCGCACCCGCCCCCGGCGGCCGAGCCGATCGTGGCACCGGTCGCCGCCGTCGAACCGGCGGCCGCCTCAAAGCCGCACTCGCGGCCCAAGCCCGAGTCCCGCCCCGAGCCGCCCCGGGCGACGCCTGCCCCGGAGAAGCCCAAGCCGGCCAAGCCCGAGGCCCCGCCTGCCAAGCCCGATCCGGCGCCCAAGCCCGAGAAGCCGTCGGCGCCCGGCCCTCCCGACAAGGGCCAGACGAGCGGCCCGCCCGGCAACCCGGGCAACGAGCACGGCAAGGGCCCGGGCAAGGGCAACGGTCACGGGAACGGGCACGGGAACGGCAAGGGGTCGGGTCACGGCAACGGGTCAGGCCACGGCAACGGCAAGGGTTCCGGCCAGAGCAACGGCTCGGGTCACGGCAACGGCAAGGGTTCCGGCCAGAGCAACGGCTCGGGTCACGGCAACGGCAAGGGTTCCGGCCAGGGCTCAGGTCACGGCCACGGCCACGGCAAGGGCTCAGGCCAGGGCGCCGGAAACAGCCAGGGCCACGGCTCGGGATCCGGCAAGGGGCATGGGAACGGCAAGGGCCAGGGCGCTGGCAAGGGCCACGGTCACGGTCACGGTCACGGCAACGGCAAGGGTCCCGGCGCCAACCACGACAAGGGCAAGGGTCCGGGCCACGGCAAGGGTGCCGGGTCCCCTCGCAACTGACCGAAACCGACGCCCAGCCGAGCCCTTGTGTTGGTCGGCACTCGGCACAGCACGGTCGCAGTCGGCAATCGGCAATCGGCAATCGGCAATCGGCAATCGGCAAGTTCGGCAGTTGGCACCCAGGCTCGGCAGTCGGCATCGAGATCGGCTCAGGCCTGGGTCGATCTCAGTGCCAACTGCCGATGCTGCTGCAGACGCCGTGCTAACTGCCGACCCCACCCAGCCCAGCCCCGCGCAACCCGCCCAGGCCCCCACACCGCCACACGACCGCCCCTACTCCCCCTCGGCTCCCCCCGGCACAAAATCCAGCGCCCCGGTCCTTACTTGCTCCAGCGCCAGCGTCGACGCCCCCACGATCACCGCGTCCGCCCCGAACGACGACGGCACGAGCTCCGGCGCCGGCGGGTGCACCATCCCCTCCAGCACCACTGCGGTCCGCCGCAGCAGGTCCCCGACGACAGGCGCCACCCCGCCCGCCACGACGATCCGGTCCACGTCGAGCATGCCGTCGATGACGGCGCACACCCGGGCGAGGCGGTCGGCCAGCCGGTCCACCACGGCGACGGCGCCGACGTCGCCGTCCGCGGCCGCCGCGAACACCGCGGGCGCGTCGATCGCGTCCACGGCGAGGGCGCCCAGCGCGCTGTCGGCGGGCAGGTCGCCGGACTCGCGCACCTCCCGGCCCCAGGTGCGGGCGAGGTAGCCGATGCCGTGCGGGCTGCCGACACCGACCACGTAGTCGAGCAGCCGCATCTCGCCGGCGCCGCCGTAGCTGCCGCGCACCAGGGCGCCGTCCACCACGATGCCGGCGCCGAACCGCTCGCCGGACAGCAGCGCCGCGAACGACCGGGCGTCACGCCCGGCCCCGAGGGCGCGTTCGGCGTGCGCGGCGAGGTTCGCGTCGTTCTCGACGGTCGTGTGCCAGCCGCGTTCCCGGAAGTGCGCGGCGAAGCCGGGGTTCATGCGCGCCCAGAACTTGTTCTGCCCCGGCGGCGACGCGCCGTCCACGTCGGTCTGCGCCGGCACCCCGACGGCGATCGCCAGCACCCGCGCCGGATCGACGCCGCCCGAGGCGAGCGCCTGCTCGATCGTCGTGTCGGTGAGCGCCAGACGGTCGGCCGCGTTGTCGTGCTCCGGGTCGATCGGGTGCTCCCGCCGGCTCACCTCGGCGCCCCGCAGGTCGCAGACCGTGGCGAGCACGCGGTGCTGGCCGGCGTCGACCCCGACCACGTATCCGGCGTCGGACCGGAGCCGGTAGAGGCGGGCGGGCCGGCCCTTGCCGGTGGCCTCGGGCACGCGCTCGACCTCGCGCATCCAGCCGAGCTCGATCAGCTCGGCGCACCGGCTGATCACGGTGGAGCGCGTGAGCCCGGTGGCGTCCATCGCCTCGGTGGCGGTGAAGACGTCGTGGTCCCAGGCGAACTCGAGCACGCCCACGGTGTTGATGCGTCTCAGCAGTCCGGACGACGACCCGCTCTGGGGTGCTCGACTCACGCTTGACCTTTCGTGCTCAACGTTGGAGGCTCTCACCAGGGCATTAAATCTAATGCTCGCATAAAATAGCCGACGGCCCGCAGCACGCCCGACGAGCAAAGGATCCAGCACGTGACCAGCACCCTCAGCGAGCAGCAGCTCCTCGTCGACGACCCCACCTGGTGGCGGCAGGCCACCGTCTACCAGATCTACCCGCGCAGCTTCGCCGACGCGAACGGCGACGGGATCGGCGACCTGCGCGGCATCATCTCGCGGGTGCCGTACCTGCGGCGGCTCGGCGTCGACGCCGTCTGGCTCAGCCCCTTCTACCCGTCGGCCCTGGCGGACGGAGGGTACGACGTCGCCGACTACCGCGACGTCGACCCGCGGATCGGCACGCTGGACGAGTTCGACCAGATGGTCGAGGCGCTGCACGGCGCCGGCATCCGCGTGATCGTCGACATCGTGCCCAACCACTCCTCCGACCTGCACGTCTGGTTCCAGCAGGCCCTTGCCGCCGCGCCCGGCAGCCCGGAGCGGGAGCGGTACATCTTCCGCGACGGCCTGGGCGAGGACGGCTCGCAGCCGCCCGCCGACTGGACCAGCATCTTCGGCGGCCCGTCGTGGACGCGCGTGCCCGACGGCCAGTGGTACCTGCACCTGTTCGCCAAGGAGCAGCCGGACTTCAACTGGGACAACCCGGAGGTCCGCGAGGACTTCCACCAGACCCTGCGGTTCTGGTCGGACCGGGGCGTGGACGGGTTCCGCATCGACGTGGCGCACGGCCTGACCAAGGACCTCGCCGAGAACCTCCCGTCGCAGGCCGAGCTGGACGCCATCACCGAGCCCGGCGCGCACCCCCTGTGGGACCGCGACGAGGTGCACGAGATCTACGCCGGCTGGCGCAAGGTCTTCGACGAGTACACCCCGCCGCGCATCGCCGTGGCCGAGGCCTGGGTCGACACGCCCCGCCGGCCCCGGTACGCAAGCGCCGCCGGCCTGGGCCAGGCGTTCAACTTCGATCTGCTGGAGGCCGACTTCGACGCGGCCCAGTTCACGAAGATCATCGCCGACAACCTGGCGCTGTCCGCGGCGTCCGGCTCGTCGACGACGTGGGTGTTCTCCAACCACGACGTCGTGCGGCACGCCACCCGCTACGCGCTGCCGCCGCGCGACGGCAAGCCGGGCAAGCAGGGCCGGGACTGGCTGCTGTCGGGCGGCACGGAGCCCACCGCCGACGTCGAGCTCGGCCTGCGCCGGGCCCGGGCCGCAACGCTGCTCATGCTGGGCCTGCCGGGCAGCGCGTACCTCTACCAGGGCGAGGAGCTCGGGCTGCCCGAGGTCGCCGATATCCCCGCTGACCAGCACCAGGACCCGGCGTTCTTCCGGAACCCGGGCGTGGACCCGGGCCGGGACGGCTGCCGCGTGCCGCTGCCGTGGACGCGCGGGGGCTCCTCGTTCGGGTTCGGCGCCGGGAGCGCGCACCTGCCGCAGCCCGCGGGCTACGGCGAGCTGTCGGCCGAGGCGCAGGACGGCGTCGCCGGCTCGACGCTGGAGCTGTACCGCTCGGCGCTCGCGCTGCGCCACGAGCTGCAGTCCGAGGAGACCCTGGAGTGGGTGGAGGCACCCGACGACGTCGTGCACTTCGTGCGGCCGGGCGGCTGGCACGTGGTGACGAACTTCGGCGCGGAGCCGACGGCGCTGCCCGCCGGCGAGGTGCTGGTCACGAGCGAGCCTCTGGCCGACGGCCTGCTGCCGGGCGCGACGACGGCGTGGGTCCGCACGGCGTGACACCGCACGGCGTGATCGCGTGACCATGCGGC
>NZ_JBHVEG010000293.1:1563-4435 GCF_042802395.1 Promicromonospora sp. NPDC057488 | reverse complement strand
GGGGGTTGGTGCCCGTGACTCGGGAACCGCATAGTGGACGCGACACGCAATGAACTTGATTTTTAGCTCGTGTGAGTGTGGTTGTGAAGTTATCGGCAGGTTAGTACCGGTCAGCTCCACAGGTCTTCAGTCCCTGCTTCCACATCCGGCCTATCAACCCAGTGGTCTGCTGGGTGCCTCTCACACACAAGGTGTATGGAAACCTCATCTCGAAGCAGGCTTCCCGCTTAGATGCTTTCAGCGGTTATCCCTTCCGAACGTAGCCAACCAGCCATGCTCCTGGCGGAACAACTGGCACACCAGAGGTTCGTCCGTCCCGGTCCTCTCGTACTAGGGACAGCCCTTCTCAAGTTTCCTACGCGCGCAGCGGATAGGGACCGAACTGTCTCACGACGTTCTAAACCCAGCTCGCGTACCGCTTTAATGGGCGAACAGCCCAACCCTTGGGACCTACTCCAGCCCCAGGATGCGACGAGCCGACATCGAGGTGCCAAACCATGCCGTCGATATGGACTCTTGGGCAAGATCAGCCTGTTATCCCCGGGGTACCTTTTATCCGTTGAGCGACGGCGCTTCCACAAGCCACCGCCGGATCACTAGTTCCGACTTTCGTCCCTGCTCGACCTGTCGGTCTCACAGTCAAGCTCCCTTGTGCACTTGCACTCGACACCTGATTACCAACCAGGCTGAGGGAACCTTTGAGCGCCTCCGTTACATTTTAGGAGGCAACCGCCCCAGTTAAACTACCCACCAGGCACTGTCCCTGATCCGGATTACGGACCGAGGTTAGACATCCGAAGCGATCAGAGTGGTATTTCAACAATGACTCCACCCGAGCTGGCGCCCGAGCTTCACAGTCTCCCACCTATCCTACACAAACCGCACCGAACACCAATACCAAGCTATAGTAAAGGTCCCGGGGTCTTTCCGTCCTGCTGCGCGTAACGAGCATCTTTACTCGTAGTGCAATTTCGCCGAGTTCGCGGTTGAGACAGCGGAGAAGTCGTTACGCCATTCGTGCAGGTCGGAACTTACCCGACAAGGAATTTCGCTACCTTAGGATGGTTATAGTTACCACCGCCGTTTACTGGGGCTTAAATTCTGGGCTTCGCCGAAGCTAACCCGTCCTCTTAACCTTCCAGCACCGGGCAGGCGTCAGTCCGTATACATCGTCTTGCGACTTCGCACGGACCTGTGTTTTTAGTAAACAGTCGCTTCTCCCTGGTCTCTGCGGCCCTCCCCGCGTCCCCCAGCAAGTGGGTTAACGGTTCAGGCCCCCCTTCTCCCGAAGTTACGGGGGCATTTTGCCGAGTTCCTTAACCACGATTCACTCGATCGCCTTAGTATTCTCTACCTGACCACCTGAGTCGGTTTAGGGTACGGGCGGCTAGTCCCTCGCGTCGAGGCTTTTCTAGGCAGCATAGGATCACCAGATTCCCGCATACACGGTCACTATCAGCTCTCACCCTTATATGACACCCGGATTTGCCTAGGTGTCGGGCTACAACCTTGGACGTGGACAACCATCGCCACGCCTGGCTACCTTCCTGCGTCACCCCTGTTAACACGCTTACCTACTACCGGATCAGGTCCCACGCCTCCCCCACGATGCCACCCGAAGGCGACGGTGTGAGCTTGGGATGGTTAGTATCACCGGACTCGGTATGGGCGGTACTTCGCCGGTAGGAGAATATCAACTCCTTGTCCATCGACTACGCCTGTCGGCCTCGCCTTAGGTCCCGACTTACCCAGGGCGGATGAACCTGGCCCTGGAACCCTTGGTCATTCGGCGGACGGGATTCACACCCGTCATTCGCTACTCATGCCTGCATTCTCACTCGTGTAGGCTCCACCGCTGGATCACTCCGCGACTTCACTGCCCACACGACGCTCCCCTACCCACCCACACACCTGAACACACAGAACAAGTCTGGTGCTGGGCTTGCGATCAAACGCAATGTGAGTGCCACGGCTTCGGCGGTGTGCTTGAGCCCCGCTACATTGTCGGCGCGGAATCACTTGACCAGTGAGCTATTACGCACTCTTTCAAGGGTGGCTGCTTCTAAGCCAACCTCCTGGTTGTCTGTGCAACTCCACATCCTTTCCCACTGAGCACACGCTTAGGGGCCTTAGCCGGTGATCTGGGCTGTTTCCCTCTCGACCACGGAGCTTATCCCCCGCAGTCTCACTGCCGCGCTTGCACTTACCGGCATTCGGAGTTTGGCTGACGTCAGTAACCTGGTGAGGCCCATTAGCCATCCAGTAGCTCTACCTCCGGCAAGAAACACGCGACGCTGCACCTAAATGCATTTCGGGGAGAACCAGCTATCACGAAGTTTGATTGGCCTTTCACCCCTAACCACAGGTCATCCCCCAGGTTTTCAACCCTGGTGGGTTCGGTCCTCCACGCCGTCTTACCGGCGCTTCAACCTGCCCATGGCTAGATCACTTCGCTTCGGGTCTAGACCCGGCGACTCAATCGCCCTATTCGGACTCGCTTTCGCTACGGATACCCCACACGGGTTAACCTCGCCACCGAGCACTAACTCGCAGGCTCATTCTTCAAAAGGCACGCCGTCACCCCTACCAAGGAGGCTCCGACGGATTGTAGGCACACGGTTTCAGGTACTATTTCACTCCCCTCCCGGGGTACTTTTCACCTTTCCCTCACGGTACTTGTCCGCTATCGGTCACTAGGTAGTATTTAGGCTTAGCAAGTGGTCTTGCCAGATTCACACGAGATTTCACGGGCCCCGTGCTACTTGGGATCCCCTCCACCAGGCCGCACCATTTCGTCTACGGGACTCCCACCCTCTACGGTCCGGTATTCAACCCGGTTCGACTATGACACGACTTTCTTACTGGCCGGAAA
>NZ_JBHVEG010000293.1:0-1466 GCF_042802395.1 Promicromonospora sp. NPDC057488 | reverse complement strand
GGCTGGTGGAGATGAGCTCCTTAGAAAGGAGGTGATCCAGCCGCACCTTCCGGTACGGCTACCTTGTTACGACTTAGTCCCAATCGCCAGTCCCACCTTCGACCACTCCCTCCCACAAGGGGTTGGGCCGTGAGCTTCGGGTGTTACCAACTTTCGTGACTTGACGGGCGGTGTGTACAAGGCCCGGGAACGTATTCACCGCAGCGTTGCTGATCTGCGATTACTAGCGACTCCGACTTCACGGGGTCGAGTTGCAGACCCCGATCCGAACTGAGACCGGCTTTTTGGGATTCGCTCCACCTCACGGTATCGCAGCCCTCTGTACCGGCCATTGTAGCATGCGTGAAGCCCAAGACATAAGGGGCATGATGATTTGACGTCATCCCCACCTTCCTCCGAGTTGACCCCGGCAGTCTCCCATGAGTCCCCGGCATAACCCGCTGGCAACATAGGATAAGGGTTGCGCTCGTTGCGGGACTTAACCCAACATCTCACGACACGAGCTGACGACAACCATGCACCACCTGTGTACGAGTGTCCAAAGAGAACCCCATCTCTGGGGCTTTCTCGTACATGTCAAGCCTTGGTAAGGTTCTTCGCGTTGCATCGAATTAATCCGCATGCTCCGCCGCTTGTGCGGGCCCCCGTCAATTCCTTTGAGTTTTAGCCTTGCGGCCGTACTCCCCAGGCGGGGCACTTAATGCGTTAGCTGCGGCACAGAACCAGTGGAACTGGCCCCACACCTAGTGCCCAACGTTTACGGCATGGACTACCAGGGTATCTAATCCTGTTCGCTCCCCATGCTTTCGCTCCTCAGCGTCAGTAACTGCCCAGAGACCTGCCTTCGCCATCGGTGTTCCTCCTGATATCTGCGCATTCCACCGCTACACCAGGAATTCCAGTCTCCCCTACAGCACTCTAGTCTGCCCGTACCCGATGCAAGCTCACAGTTGAGCCATGAGATTTCACACCAGACGCGACAGACCGCCTACGAGCTCTTTACGCCCAATAATTCCGGACAACGCTTGCGCCCTACGTATTACCGCGGCTGCTGGCACGTAGTTAGCCGGCGCTTCTTCTGCAGGTACCGTCACTTGCGCTTCTTCCCTGCTGAAAGAGGTTTACAACCCGAAGGCCGTCATCCCTCACGTGGCGTCGCTGCATCAGGCTTTCGCCCATTGTGCAATATTCCCCACTGCTGCCTCCCGTAGGAGTCTGGGCCGTGTCTCAGTCCCAGTGTGGCCGGTCGCCCTCTCAGGCCGGCTACCCGTCGACGCCTTGGTAGGCCATTACCCCACCAACAAGCTGATAGGCCGCGAGCCCATCCCCCACCGAAAAACTTTCCAACACCCACCATGCGGTAAGTGCTCGTATCCGGTATTAGACCTCGTTTCCAAGGCTTATCCCGAAGTGGAGGGCAGGTTGCTCACGTGTTACTCACCCGTTCGCCACTGATCCACCCAGCA
>NZ_JBHVEG010000292.1:0-4468 GCF_042802395.1 Promicromonospora sp. NPDC057488 | reverse complement strand
ACATAGCCCCGCACGTGTCAGACGTACCGGTCACCGGAGTGACCTGTACGTCTGACACGGAGGCTGCCGGTCAGCAGCAGCGGGCGCCCGGGTTCGCGTCCTGGGCCGCGTAGCGGTCCCGCCAGAACTCCCGGACGGTCGGCACCGCCGCGTCCGGGTGCACGCGGCGCAGGTGCGCCACGTACCGCTGGTAGTCGCTCTCGCCCAGCACGCCTGTGACGTACCAGGTCAGGGCGCGCCAGCCCCGGCGGACGGCGCCGAGCGCGCCGCCGTCCGCCGTCGGCCGTGGTGCGGAGAGCGAGCTCACGCGTGCGTCCCCGTCCTGAGCTTGTCCGGGTTCTCCTCGTAGTAGGCGGTCCACTGGGCCGCCACCTCCTTCTCGGCGTCGGACGAGATCAGGCCCGACGGCGCGAAGGTGCTCGACTTCGCGTCCGGCTCCTCGGTGGTGGGCAGGCCGCCCGCCCGGATCGCCTTGACGCACACCCACAGCGCCACGAGGGCGACGACCAGCACGAGCACCGCGAAGATGATCGACAGCGTGCCCTGGAGGAACGTGTTGCGGATGACGGCGTCCATGGCGGCCGGGTCGGCCGCGGTGCCGAACGACGTCTCGCCCGCGGCCCGCGCCTCGCGGAACGCGTTGTGCTGCGCCCAGTACCCCAGGCTCGGCTCGGGCGAGAAGATCTTCTGGTACGACGCCGTCATGGTCACCGCGAGGTCCCACAGCAGTGGCACCGCGGGGATCCAGGCCCACTTGAGGTAGCCCTTCTTGACCACGACCACGGTCACCAGGGCGAGCGCCATGGCGGCGAGGAGCTGGTTGGCGATGCCGAACAGCGGGAACAGCGTGTTGATGCCGCCCAGCGGGTCGGTCACGCCCATCAGCAGGATGGCGCCCCACAGGCCGCAGACCACGATCGAGCAGATCCACGCCCCCACGCGCCAGGACGGGTCGCGGAACTTCTTGAGCGGGCCGCCGAGGTTGCCCAGGGTGTCGGACAGCATGAAGCGGGCCACGCGCGTACCGGCGTCGACCGTGGTGAGGATGAACAGCGCCTCGAACATGATCGCGAAGTGGTACCAGAACGCCGTCATCGCGGAGCCGCCGAGGAACGAGCCCAGGATCTGCGCCATGCCGAAGGCGAGCGTGGGCGCGCCGCCGGTGCGGGACACGATGGACTCCTCGCCCACGCTGTCCGCGGCCGCCTGGATCTCCTGGCCGGTGACGGGCGGGCCGGCGAGGCCCAGGCCGTTCACGTAGTCGGCCGCCGAGCCCGGTTCGCCGCCGGTCAGGGTGGCCGGCGCGTTCAGCGTGAAGTACAGGTGCTGGTCGATCGAGATGGCCGTGACCAGAGCCATGATCGCCACGAACGACTCGGTGAGCATGCCGCCGTAGCCGATGAGCCGGAGCTGGCTCTCCTTCTCGACCAGCTTGGGCGTGGTGCCCGACGAGATCAGCGCGTGGAAGCCGGACAGGGCGCCGCACGCGATGGTGATGAAGAGGAACGGGAAAAGCGAGCCGGCGAACGCCGGGCCGTTGCCCTCGATGGCGAAGCTGGAGATGGCCGGCGCCTGGACGGCGGGCTGCGCCACGATCACGCCCACGGCGAGCAGGATGATGGTGCCCACCTTCATGAACGTGGACAGGTAGTCGCGCGGGGCGAGCAGCAGCCACACCGGCAGCACCGAGGCGAGGAACCCGTAGCCCACGATCAGCCAGGCGACGGTGACCGGCTCCAGCGTGAACGTCTCGGCGCCCCAGGGGGTGTCGGCCACCCAGCCGCCCGCGACGATCGCAAGCACCAGCAGCACGACGCCGATGATGGATACCTCGGACACCCTGCCCGGCCGGATGTACCGCAGGTAGACGCCCATGAACAGGGCGATCGGGATGGTCATGCCCACGGAGAACACGCCCCACGGCGACTCGGCCAGGGCGTTGACCACCACGAGGGCGAGGACCGCCAGGATGATGATCATGATGACGAAGACGCCGATCAGGCCGGCGGCGCCGCCGACCGAGCCCATCTCGTCGCGGATCATCTGGCCCAGCGAGCGGCCGCGGCGGCGGGTGGAGAGCCACAGGACGAGGTAGTCCTGGACGCAGCCGGCCAGCACGGCGCCGATGATGATCCAGATGGTGCCCGGCAGGTAGCCCATCTGGGCCGCGAGCACCGGGCCGACCAGCGGGCCGGCGCCCGCGATGGCCGCGAAGTGGTGCCCGAACAGGACCCGGCGGTCGGTGGGGGCGTAGTCCTGGCCGTTCTCGTGCTGCTCGCCCGGCGTAGCGCGGTCGTCCCGCGGGCGCACCACCTTGTACTCGATCAGGCGGGCGTAGAAGCGGTACGCAACCACGTAGGTGCCGACGGCCGCGACCACGAAGTACGCGCCGTTGACCGACTCCCCGCGCACGAACGCGACCAGCGCCCACGCGACCGCCGCGACGACTCCGATCGCGGCGAAGATCAGCTTCTTGCCTGTGGTCATGGGTCTGCGGTCGATGACCGCGACCGGGGGGAGGTCCGGATCGTTCCGGACCAGCTCAACGTGCTCGGGTGAGCGCACGGCGGCCTCCTTGCCGGGGTGGCCGGCCCGTAGCGGGCCGGATGCTGGGTGAAACCTGACTACGGACAGACTCTAGTTGTCCCGCGACACCAAGAACCAGGCCCCGAGGTAAGCGGGACACCCGCCCGGTATGGGAGTCTCGTCCCGTGACCTTCACCCTGCCCGCGCCGCTGGTCGGCCCGGCACGCCTCACGGCCGCCTTCCTCGTGTCGGCGTCCGCGATCCTGCTATTCGCGATCCACATCCGGCCGATCGCGTACCTGCCGCTGGTGCTGGGCATCGCGCTGGGCCTGTGGGCCGACCGGGCGCTGGGCCGCGACCTGGCGCTGATCGGCGTGGGCATGGGGATCATCTCGCTGATCTCGCTGAAGGCCGACCTGTCCGACGCCGGGATGCTGCGCTTCACGCTCGCGCTCGGCGGGTCGGTGCTGGTGCCGTGGGCGCTGTCCCGGTTCGTGTTCAAGCAGGACACGATCCAGTTCCCCGTGGCGACCGGACAGCGCTGGAGCCGCGGGCAGTGGATCTACCTCGCCCTCGTGGTGATCATCGGATACCTCCTGCTGCCGTTCTACTTCCTGGGGTCGGGCGCGTACCTGAACTGGCCCGACCTGAACGGGACGCAGGACATCTGGCGGCTGTTCGTGGGCGTGAACGCCGTGGGCATCTGGGACGAGCTGTTCTTCATCTGCGTCGTGTTCGCCCTGTACTGCAAGCACTTCCCGATGTGGCAGGCCAACATCCTGCAGTCGATGATCTTCGTGTCGTTCCTGTGGGAGCTCGGCTACCGCGAGTGGGGGCCGCTGCTCACCGTGCCGTTCGCCCTGGTCCAGGGCTGGATCTTCGCGAAGTTCAAGTCGCTCAGCTACGTCGTGGCGGTGCACCTGCTGTTCGACGCCGTGGTGTTCGCCGTCCTGGTGCACGGGCACCACCCGGAGCTGTTCGACATCTTCGTCACGGCGCCCTGACCGGTCTGGGCGCCGAGGCGCCGTCCGTCAGCTCGTCTGGTCGTTCGTCTGGCCCGGCCCGCCGACGGCGGCGAGCAGGTCGCGCACGTCCTCGACCTCGACCCGGATCGCGTCCGCCTCGGACTGCGCGAGCGCCATCGCCTCGGCGTCCGTACCGCCTTCGATCTCCTTGTCCGCCGGCTGCAGACCGCCGTAGTGGTGCTCGACGAGCGCCGCGAGCAGCGCGATGTCGAACTCCGAACCGTCGAGCCGGGCCATGGCGTCGATCTGCTCGTCGGTGAGCATGCCGTGGTTGCCGCCCTCGTGCGAGTGCGCGGTGGTACCGGCCCGGGGGCCGCTGCCGTCGTCGGGCACCTCGGTCTTCAGACCGCCCTCGGCGAGTGCCATCGCCTCCCGGCCGGCCGCGGGGACCGGGATGTCCCGGGCCTCCAGCCAGGCGGCGAGCTCGTCGACCCGGCCCGCGGACGCCTCGCCGACCTCGACGGCCAGGGCGAGCACGTCGTCGTCGGTGGACCGGCCCGGGGCGAGCGCCGCGAGCTGGACGGCCTGCGCGTTGTGCTCGATCGCGACGGCGGCGTAGCCGGAGTCGGCCTCCGAGTACCCGGCGGCCTCCTGCTTGGCCGGGACCAGCACGCCGAGCCAGAGCAGGAGCGCCAGCACGACGGCGAGGCCGCCGGCGAGCACGGCGCCCATGATCCGCAGCCGTCGCCCCAGCCCGTAGGCCGACGACGGCGTCGTCTCCTGGTCGGAGACCTCGCCCGACGGCGGGGTGGTCTCCTCGGTCGTCGAGTCCTGGGGCGTCATGTCCGGGAGGTTCCCATACAAAGCACCGTCCGCGCCATCACGGAAAACCCTCATGCGGTCTGCCGTGAGCAACGACCGAACCCGAGTCTCCCCTTCGAGGCCTAAGTTTCTTCGCTCTGAGCCAGTCGAAAGCC
>NZ_JBHVEG010000291.1:0-4549 GCF_042802395.1 Promicromonospora sp. NPDC057488 | reverse complement strand
GGTCGGCACAGGCCTGTGCCGACCTCAATGCCAACTGCCGACCCGGCCAGGCGCGCCCAGCGACCTGCCGACCTCGCGGCCCCGCGCCTCGCGCCTCGCGCCTCGCGCCTCGCGCCTCGCGCCTCGCGCCTCGGTGCACACCCAGTTTCCCGACCGTTTGGGTAGGGAAATACATAGGCAACATTGATGCACTCAATAGACATCCACTATATGGACATGGTCTTCCGCCCGTTCCGAGCCGCAGTTACCGTCTTCGCCATGACCAAGGCAGCGCGCATCTCCCTCGTGACAACCCGTCACGAGATGCCCATGTGTGCCATGCCGACCTGTGCCTGCGACCGCTGTCGCAGCTGTCAGCCCTGACGCGCCCCTCGCCCCCTGCAAGGTCAGCGCGCGCCGCCGGCCCGCAGCGCTGAGTCCCTGGTCATCCCCGGGAACCGGCTTCTTGTGCCCGCACGACGCGCACCACTCCCCCCAGCACGCTCCACGCCCGCGCGCCCCGCACCGAACAGGACCCCGCACATGGTGAACACGGCTCCCACCCCGCCCGAGACCCGCACCCCGGCACGACGCACGCCGACGACGTCGAAGCGCCCCGCCCGGCCGAACGGCCAGTGGAAGGTCGACGGCACCACGCCGCTGAACCACAACGAGGAGTTCAAGCAGGAGTCGGACCCGCTGGAGGTGCGCGACCGCATCGAACGCATCTACGCCAAGGAGGGCTTCGACGCCATCCCCGGTGACGACCTGCACGGCCGGTTCCGCTGGTGGGGCCTGTACACGCAGCGCAAGCCCGGGATCGACGGCGGCCGCACCGCCCAGCTCGAGCCGCACGAGCTCGAGGACAAGTACTTCATGCTGCGCGTGCGGATCGACGGCGGCGCCCTCACCACCGAGCAGCTGCGCACCATCGCGGGCATCAGCACGGAGTTCGGCCGCGGGTCGGCGGACATCACCGACCGGCAGAACCTGCAGCTGCACTGGATCGAGGTCGAGTCGGTGCCGGAGATCTGGCGCCGGCTGGAGGCCGTGGGCCTGAGCACCACGGAGGCCTGCGGCGACGTGCCGCGCGTCATCCTAGGTAGCCCAGTCGCCGGCGTCGCCAAGGACGAGCTGATCGACCCGACGCCCGTGATCGAGCAGATCCAGGAGCGCTTCATCGGCGATCCCGCCCTGGCCAACCTGCCGCGCAAGTTCAAGTCGGCGATCACCGGCCACCCGAGCCTCGACGTGGTGCACGAGATCAACGACATCTCCTTCGTCGCCGTCGACCACCCCGAGCTCGGCATCGGCTACGACCTGTGGGTGGGCGGCGGCCTGTCGACGGCGCCGCGCCTCGCGGAGCGCCTCGGCGTGTTCGTCACGGAGCAGGAGGCGCCCGACGTCTGGCACGGCGTGATCCGGATCTTCCGCGACTACGGCTACCGCCGGCTGCGCAACAAGGCGCGCCTCAAGTTCCTGCTCGCCGACTGGGGCACGGAGAAGTTCCGCCAGGTCCTGCAGGACGAGTACCTCGGCTACGCGCTGCCCGACGGCGTCGCACCGCCGACCCCCGCCTCCCTGGGCCTGGACGAGCGCGGCGACCACGTGGGCGTGTACGAGCAGCACGACGGGCGCTTCTACGTCGGCGCCGCGCCGACCGTCGGGCGGGTCTCGGGCGAGACCCTGGCCGAGCTGGCCGACCTCGCCGAGGCGCACGGCAGCAGCCGTGTCCGCCTGACGCCGCACCAGAAGCTGCTGGTGCTCGACGTCGAGCAGGAGCAGGTCGAGCCCCTGATCGCCGGCCTGGCCGAGCTCGGCCTGCAGGCCCGGCCCAGCCCGTTCCGCCGCAACACCATCGCCTGCACCGGCATCGAGTACTGCAAGCTCGCGATCGTCGAGACCAAGGCGACGTCGGCGGCGGCGATCACGCAGCTCGAGGAGCGCCTCGGCGACCTGAGCCACCTCAAGCCGCTCAGCCTGCACGTCAACGGCTGCCCCAACTCGTGCGCCCGCATCCAGACGGCCGACATCGGCCTCAAGGGCCAGCTCGTGATGGACGACGACGGCAACCAGGTGCCCGGCTTCCAGGTGCACCTCGGTGGCGGCCTGACCTCGGAGGAGCGGGACGACGCCGGGCTCGGGCGCACCGTGCGCGGGCTCAAGGTGACCGCCGACGGCATCGGCGACTACGTGGAGCGGGTCGTGCGCCGGTTCGACGCCGACCACGACGGCGAGGAGACGTTCGCGCAGTGGGCGCACCGCGCCGACGAGGAGGCCCTCCGATGACGGCCCTCAACGAGGCGCCGACGTCCTCCGTCGCGCTCTCCGGGCTCAGCGCGGGCGAGAACCCGCGCCTCGCACGGGTCCGCGCCCGGGCCGCGGCCCGCGAGAGCATCCGCGACGCGCGCCGGGACGCCCGGGCCACGCGCCGCCGTCGGACCCCGGAGGAGCTGCGGGCGGTCGTGGAGCGCGGGCAGGCCCAGCTGCATGCGTCCCCCGGCAACCCCGAGGCCGACGCCGAGGCGGTCATCGCCTGGGCCGTCCGCGAGTTCGGCCCGTGGCTGACCGTGGCCTCCTCGATGCAGGACACCGTGCTGTCGCACCTCGTGGCGCAGCAGCTCCCGTTCGTCGACGTGCTGTTCGGCGACACGGGCTACCACTTCGCGGAGACGCTCGGCACGCGGGGCGCCGTCGACCTGGAGCTGGACGTGAACGTCGTGGACGTGCGCCCCGAGCTGACGGTCGCCGAGCAGGACGCCGCGTACGGGCCGAGGCTGCACGACCGCGACCCCGAGGCGTGCTGCGCGATGCGCAAGGTCGCCCCGATGAAGAAGGCCCTGGAGGGCTACGAGGCGTGGGCCACCGGCGTGCGCCGCAGCGAGACGGCGGCCCGCGCCAACGCGCCGCTCATCACCTGGGACGAGCGCAACGGCGTGGTCAAGATCAACCCGCTCGCGGCCTGGTCCGACGAGCAGGTCACCGACTACGCCGCCCGGCACGGCCTGGTGGCGAACCCGCTCCTGGCCGACGGCTACCCGTCGGTCGGCTGCGAGCCCTGCACCGCGCGCCCGCTGCCGGGTCAGGACGCGCGCTCCGGCCGCTGGGCCGGGCGCGACAAGGACGAGTGCGGTCTCCATGTCTGACGCCGCACGGTCCGACGCCGCGCGCTCCGGCGGCGGCCAGATCTATCCGCTGGGGCTCCAGGTCGCGGGACGGCTCGTCGTCGTGGTCGGCGGCGGGCCCGTCGCCGCGCGGCGCGTCCGCTCCCTGGTCGACGCCGGCGCGCGGGTGCGCGTCGTCGCGCCGCACTCCGTGCTCGGGGAGCAGGGCATCGCCGTCGTGCCGGAGATTGCGGGCAGCGAGCCCGTCGGCGGCGAGCCCGAGCCCGGGACCGTGCAGTGGGTCCGGCGCGAATACCGGCCGGGCGACCTCGACGGGGCCTGGCTCGCGCACACCGCGACGGGTTCGGCCGCGGCCGACCAGCAGGTGGCCGACGACGCCGAGCGCGCCCGGATCTTCTGCGTCACCGCGGGCGACGCGTCCGTGGGCAGCGCGTGGGTCCCCGCGGTCGCCCGCACCACGCTGACCGACGACGCCGAGGTGACCGTCGCGGTGAACGCCGGCCGGGACCCGCGGCGCGCGCGGGCGATCCGGGACGCGGTCGCGGGCCAGCTCGCCTCGGGCGCGCTCCCGCTGCGCCGCCACCGCCCGCGCGCGGGCGGCAAGCCAGGCCGCGTCTGGCTCGTCGGCGGCGGGCCGGGCGACACCGGCCTCATCACGACCCGGGGCCGCTCGGTGCTCGCCCAGGCCGACGTCGTCGTCGTGGACCGGCTCGGCCCCCGCGCCCTGCTGGACGAGCTCGCCCCCGAGGTCGAGGTGATCGACGTCGGCAAGACCAGCGGCAACCACCCGGTGCCGCAGCACGAGATCAACGCGCTGCTGGTGCAGCACGCGCAGGCGGGGCGCGACGTCGTCCGGCTCAAGGGCGGCGACCCGTACGTGTTCGGCCGGGGCGGCGAGGAGCTCGCGGCGTGCCGCGACGCGGGCATCGAGGTCGAGGTGGTCGCGGGCGTGACGTCGGCGGTCTCCGTGCCGGCGGCGGTCGGCATCCCGGTGACGCACCGCGGCGTCGCGCGCGGCTTCAGCGTCCTGACCGGGCACGACGGCGCCGCGCAGGTGCCGGGCGGGCCCGACCACACGCTCGTGCTGCTCATGGGCGTGACCCACCTGGCCGACACGGCGGCCGCGCTGATCACCGCGGACCGCCCGGCGGGCACCCCGGCCGCCGTGGTCGAGGACGGCTACGGCCCGCGCCAGCGCGTCACCGTCGGCACCCTGTCCACGATCGCGGCGAGAGCCGCGGCGGCGGGCGTGAAGCCCCCGGCGATCATCGTGGTGGGCGACGTCGTCCGCCTCAGCCCGGCCTGGCAGGCCGACCAAGCTCGTTGAGTGCTGGATGCTCGCCCGCGCGAAGGCCACCAACCGGCCGGCCATCCAGCACTCAACGGAACCCTTCTGACAGCAGCGCAGACGACTTCGGTCGGTTGCGTCGAGACCGGTCCATCGA
>NZ_JBHVEG010000290.1:0-4567 GCF_042802395.1 Promicromonospora sp. NPDC057488 | reverse complement strand
GATCGGTCCATCAGTGGACCGATCTCAACGCAACCGACCGAAGTCAGTGCCCGGGCGACCCGGCCGGTGTCAGCTCAGGGGCTGGCGGTCCGCCCAGTCGGCAAGCGTCGTGCGCGGGCCCGTGAAGAACGGGATCTCGTCGCGCACGTGCCGGCGGGCCTCGGTGGCGCGCAGGTCGCGCATCAGGTCGACGATGCGGTGCAGCTCGTCCGCCTCGAACGCGAGGATCCACTCGTAGTCACCGAGCGCGAACGCGGAGACGGTGTTGGCCCGGACGTCCTTATAGGGCGCGGCCGCCATGCCGTGGTCGCGCAGCATGGTGCGGCGCTCCTCGTCGGGCAGCAGGTACCAGTCGTAGGACCGCACGAACGGGTAGACCGACAGGTAGTCGCGCGGCGCCTCGCCGGCGAGGAACGCGGGCACGTGCCCGCGGTTGAACTCGGCCGGGCGGTGCAGCGCCGCGACCGACCACACGGGCTCCAGGGAGCGGCCCAGCTCGGACGCGCGCAGCCGCTGGTAGGCGCCCTGCACGGACTCGATCGAGGGGCCGTGGGTCCAGAGCATGAGGTCGGCGTCGGAGCGCAGGCCACCCACGTCGTACCAGCCGCGGACGACGAGGTCGCCCTCGGTCGCGGCCGGGTCGGCGCCGCCGCCGACGGCGGACTCGGCCTCGGCCACGACGGCCTTGCGCTCGTCGGCGTCGGCCGGGAGCGTCTCGGTCACGGAGAAGACCGAGAACATCGTGTAGCGGATGCCCTCGTTGATCGCGGCGGTGTCGATCTCGGCACCGGTGTCCCCGTGCACGTGCGTGTCGTTCATGTCTGCCTCTCAGTCAGGGGTGCGGGCGGGCCGCGGACCTCAGGAGCTCAGGTCCGTGCTGCACAGCGCCGGGATGCCGCTCGGCTCGCCGTCCCGCCGCAGGCAGCAGCCCGGGGCGCAGACCGAGCGGAGCGCCGGGAGCGACCCCACGGTCGCCTCGGTGACCGGCTCGTCGCGGGCCAGGGCCGCCCGCTCCAGGAGCAGGTCGACGAGCCCGCGGACGAACGGCTCCCGCGTGCCGACAGTACCGGCTCGCACGGCGGTGATGCCGAGGCCCTTGGCCGTGGCCAGCGCCTCGGTGTCGAGGTCGTAGGCGACCTCCATGTGGTCGGAGATGAAGCCGATCGGCGACAGCACCACGTCGCGGACGCCCTCGCCCGCGAGGGCCTCCAGGTGGTCGTTGACGTCCGGCTCCAGCCACGGCTGGCTGGGCGGGCCGGAGCGCGAGCAGTAGGCCAGGTCCCAGGGCACCTCGTGCCCGAGCCGCTCGGCCGCCCGCGCCGCCACGACCCGCGCGAGGTCCAGGTGCTGCTCGGAGTAGGTCGCGTGCGAGACGCGCGACGCCGCCTCCATGGTGTCCGGGATCGAGTGCGTGACGAAGACGAGCTTCGCGGCCGCGCCCGACCCGCCGTTCGCCTCGAGCTCGGCGTAGGCCTCGACGACGGCGTCGACGTTGGCCTCCGCGAAGCCCGGGTGGTTGAAGTAGGAGCGCACCTTGTCGAACTGCACGCCCGTCGACCTGTCGGGGCCGAGCTGTCCGCGCTTGTCCAGCGTGATCGCGAGGTCCTCGCGGTACTGGCGGCAGCCGGAGTACGAGGAGTAGGCGCTGGTCACGAGCGCGACGGCGCGCTTGGCCCCCAGCTCCTCCAGCTCGTCGACCGCGTCGGTGGTGTACGGCGCCCAGTTGCGGTTGCCCCACACGACCGGGAGGTCCAGGCCGCGGGCGGCGAGCTCGGCCTCGAGCGCCGCCTTCAGCGCGAGGTTCTGCTCGTTGATGGGGCTCTTGCCGCCGAACCCGTAGTAGTGCTCGCCCACCTCTTCGAGCCGCTCGTCCGGGATGCCCTTGCCCGCGGTCACGTTGCGCAGGAACGGCACCACGTCCTCGGGCTTGTTCGGGCCACCGAAGGAGTAGAGCAGGAGGGCGTCGTACGGCGCGGCGTCGTGCGCCGCAGGCAGGGGGGAAATCGCGGGCATGCGCACATCCTTCCACCGTCCGGCGGACGGGACCGACCGGAGAGGGCGGAACGGGACGTGACATCGAACCGACGCCCTGTCAGAACCTCTCTGGTGTCAGACGTACAGGTCCCGGGAGGGACCTGTACGTCTGACACGTCAGAGGCGGGCGTGCGCGTTGCCCTCTCGGAGGCGCTCGCGCAGGCCCGGTAGGGCGTCCAGCAGGATCTGCGGTGCCGGGCTGCGGGTCACCATCGAGAGCGTGATGCGCCCGCGGGCCGGTGCGGGCACGGTGCGGTCGCCGGGCGCGGCGTACCAGCGCGCCACCATGTCGGGTATGACGACGGCGCAGCGCCGCTCGCGCGCGGTCCGGACGGCGGCCTCCGCCGTGGCCCCGGGACGGGCCTGCGCGCCGAGCTCCGTCAGCCGTCGGTGCAGCGCGTCGGCGCTGAGGTCGAGCGGGCAGTAGACGACGGTCTGCCCCGTGTAGGGACGCCGACCGGTGCCGGGCGCGGGGGCGCCCGCGGGCAGGAGCGTGACCAGGTCGTGCCGCCCGACCTCGGTGACCACGAGGCCGCGCGGGATCGGCACCTGCCGGGCGATGCCCGTGAACGCGGCGTCCAGCGCGCCCCGCTCGACGCGCTCCAGCAGCCGGGGGCCGTGGTCCACCTCCGGCTGCACCACGACGTCGTCGAGCAGCACGTCGAGCGCGGCGAACAGCGTGCCCGCGAGGCTCGGGAAGGCCCCGACGGAGACCGTGCGCGACTGCGCCGCCGACAGCGTGCGCTCGACGATCGACCCCAGGTGGTCCAGCACGTGCGCGGCCTGGTCGCAGAACTCCCGCCCGGCCGCGGTCGGCCGCGCGCCCGTGGTGTCGCGGTCGAAGAGGCTGGTGCCCACGCGCCGCTCCAGCGCGGCCAGCCGCTGGCTGGCCGACGGCTGGCTGACCAGCAGCTCACGGGCGGCCGCGCCCAGCGACCCGTGCCGCGCGACGGCCTCGACCAGGCGGAGGTCCTCGACCGTGGGATATGAGCTCATAGCGTGAGCCTATGCCTGCTCATGCCGGCCGGCCGTCTACCGGCGGGCGGCCGACCGCCGCAGGATGGCGCCGTGCGCAATCCTCATCTCGTCACGCTGACCGCGACGACCTTCGTCACCTGGACCGGCCAGCGCATCACCGCCGTCGCGCTGCCCCTGGTCGCGCTCGACCAGACCGGCGACGCCTGGACCACCGGTCTGGTCGGCGGGTTCGCCGGCCTGCCGCTGCTCACCTCCGGGTGGTGGGGGCGGCGGCTGCGCGGGCACCTGGTCTCGGGCCGCGCCCTGGCCGCGGTGCTCGCGGTGCAGGTGCTCGGGCTCGTGCTCGTCCCGGTCGCGGCGGCGACCATCGGTGTCGGCGCGGTGGTGCTGTGCGCGACGGGCCTGGTCACGGGGGCGACGTCGGCCCTGCTCTCACCGGCGCAGCGGGCGCTGACCGCGGACCTGGCCGAGCTGCCCGGCAACGGGCCCGGCGTCGGCGCGAAGGCGCTGGCCTGGCAGGACCTCGCGCACCGCGCCTCCATGATCTTCGCCCCCGCGCTCGGGGCATGGCTGCTGGTGGCCTGGGGCGCGGAGCCGCTGCTGTGGTGGGAGGCGGCAGCGGTCGGGCTGGCCGCCGCGGCGATGCTGACCGTGCCGGCGGTCCGGGCGAGCGACGGGCGGGCCGCCTCGCCGGCCGAGCCGGTCGGGACCGGGCCGGGTCTCGACGAGCTCGACCAGCGGGAGGAGCGCGTCCGGCCGGAACGGGTCGACCAGCGGGACGAGGGCGGGCGGCGGGAACCGGAGGGCCGGCGGGAGGAACAGGCTCCCGACCTGCGCTCGGTGCTGCGCGGCGAGCCGGAGCTGGGCGTCGGCCTGGCGCTGGCGGGCGTCGGCGGCGTCACGTGGTTCGCGTTCGCGCTGGGCCTGGCCCTGCTCGGGGTCGAGCTCGACCGCCCGGGCGAGCTGATCGCCGCGGGCATGGCGGGGTACGGCGCCGCGACCGTCGGCGTCTCGTTCGTCGTGCCGCTGGTGGTGCACCGGGTGCCGCGCATCCCCGCGATCGTGGCCTCGTGGGTGGTCTTCGGGCTCGCGTACCTGGCGCTGCCGGCGGCCGCGCCCGACCTGCTCGCCGTCGGCGTCGTCTCGGCCGTGGGCGGCCTGGCAATGCCGTTCGGCATCGCGGCGCTCAACGCGCTGATCGTGGAGCGGACCACGGGCGCGGCCCGGCGGACGGCGTTCACCGCGGAGACCGTGCTGCACGCGGGCGGCGCCTCGCTGGGGCTGCTGGCGGGCGGCGCGCTGATCGGCGCGTTCGGGGCGGGGCCGGTGCTGGTCGTCACCGGCGGGTTCCAGGTGCTCGCGTGCGTGGCAGCGGTGATCTGGCTGCGGGCCCGACGGTCGCCCACCCGGGTGTCGTCGCCGGTGAGCGCGAACGACCTGGCCGCCTGAGCCCGGGGCCGACGGCGGTAGGCGCGCGGAGTCGGCACTCTGCCCAGGCGGTCGGCAGTTTGCATCGAGGTCGGCACAGGCCTGTGCCGACCTCGATGCAGAGTGC
>NZ_JBHVEG010000289.1:0-4597 GCF_042802395.1 Promicromonospora sp. NPDC057488 | reverse complement strand
GCGCTGATCAGCGCTCCGGCCCCGTTCTTCGTCCGTCAGTGCGTACGGGCCGCCACGGGTGCGCCGTACAGCGTGTCGATGACGCCCGCGAAGTCGGTGAGCACCTTGCCGCGCTTCACCTTGATGGACGGCGTGAGGTATCCGTTGGCCTCGGTGAAGTCGAGGTCGAGCACCGTGATCTTGCGGATCGACTCGGCCTTGGAGACCGCCTCGTTGGCCTGGGCGACCACCTTGTCGAGCTCCGCCAGCACCTTGGGGTGCACGCGCGCCTCGGCCACGGACAGCTTGGGCAGGCCGTTCGCGGCGCACCAGCCGGGCAGCATCTCGGCGTCGAGCGTGACGAGGGCGCCGATGAACGGGCGCTGGTCGCCGACCACCACGACCTGGCTCACGATCGGGTGCGCCCGCATGCGGTCCTCGAGCACCGCCGGGGCGACGTTCTTGCCGCCCGCGGTCACGATGATCTCCTTCTTGCGGCCCGTGATGTGCAGGTGGCCGTGCTCGTCCAGGCGGCCGAGGTCGCCGGTGCGGAACCAGCCGTCGACGAGCGCCTCCGCCGTCAGCCCGGGCTGGTTGCGGTAGCCGCGGAAGATGTGCGGCCCGCGCAGCAGCACCTCGCCGTCGTCGGCGATGGCGACGTCCGTGCCGAAGAACGCCGGGCCCACCGAGCCCATGACGATCTTGCCCGGCAGGTTGACCGACGTGGGGGCCGTGGTCTCCGTGAGGCCGTAGCCCTCCAGGATGGTGACGCACGCGCCGCGGAAGAAGTGGCCCAGGCGCTCGCCCAGCGGCGCGCCGCCCGAGACGGCCCAGCTGAGCTGCCCGCCCATGGTCGCCTTGAGCTTGCTGAACACCAGCCGGTCGGCGATCGCGTGCTTCACCTTGAGCGCGCCGCCGGGGCCCTCGGGCACGTCCATGGCCCGCGAGTAGTCCTCGGCGACCCGCACGGACCAGGCGAAGATCTTCGCCTTGAGGCCCGACGACGCCTTCTGCTCCGCGCTGTTGTAGACCTTCTCGAACACACGCGGCACGGCCAGCAGGTAGGTCGGGCGGAACGAGCCGAGGTCGCCCACCAGGTTCTTGATGTCGGGGGCGTGGCCCAGCACGGCCTGGCCGGCGATGGTCGCCACCTCGACGAACCGCGCGAACACGTGCGCCAGCGGCAGGAACAGCAGCGTGCGTGCGTTCTCGGCCTTGAGCAGCTCCGGGATGCCCTCGGCGGCGTTCAGCGTCAGGTGCGCGAAGTTGCCGTGCGTGAGCTCGACGCCCTTGGGGCGGCCGGTCGAGCCCGAGGTGTAGATGACGGTCGCCAGGTCGTCGCGGCGGACGGCGTCCCGCCGCTCGGCCACGATGCCCGCGGACAGGTTGGTGCCGGCCTTGCGCAGGTCGAGCACGGCGCCGTCGTCGATCAGCAGGACGTCCTCGAGCCCGGGCAGGCTGGGCCGCACCTGGTTGACGGTCGCGGCGTGCGCGGCGGACTCGACCACGACGAGCCGGACGCCGGCGTCGGACAGGATCCACTGCACCTGCTCGGCCGAAGAGGTCTCGTAGACCGGCACGGCGACGGCGCCGGCGGCCCAGATGGCGAAGTCGAGCAGCGTCCACTCGTACCGGGTGCGGGACATGATGGCGACCCGGTCGCCGACCTCGATGCCGCGGGCCACCAGGCCACGGGCGACGGCGAGCACCTCGTCCTCGAACTGGCTCGCCGACACCTTGATCCACGGGCCGTCCGGCGTGTCACGCCGCTCGATGAGCGCCTCGTCCCCGGAGCGGGCCACGCGGTCCGCGAGGATCGTGTTGATGCTGGTGCCCGCCGGCACCTCCACCAATGCCGGCGACGTGGCAAGTGTCATGTGCTGCTCTCCGTTGAAGTCTTGAAGTGGCGAAGGCGCGGTATCGGGTCTTCACCAAGTTGCGTGGCCTGCTCGGCAGACTGTAGCGGATCGCCGTCTCAGGTCGGAACAGGCTTCGCCCGCCACGGCCTTCGCCGGTTAGCCTCTACATGTGTCTGACAACGAACCGACCAGCCCTCCGGTGCCGTCCGAGATCATCCGGCTCCGCGGGAGCATCGACAACATCGACGCCGCGCTGGTCTACCTGCTGGCCGAACGGTTCCGGGTGACGCGACGGGTCGGTGAGCTCAAGGCGGTCGGCGGGCTGCCGCCGGCGGACCCGGCGCGCGAGCAGGAGCAGATCGCGCGGCTCACGGGCATCGCCGAGGAGTCCGGCCTGGACCCCGAGTTCGCGGAGCAGTTCCGGCAGTTCATCGTCAGCGAGGTGATCCGCCACCACGAGCTGATCGCCGCGCAGCACAAGGGCGACAATTTGCCTGAGGTCGACACCTACGCTTGAAGGTGACCTCTGCCTGACTGAGCTTTGCCCTTTGCGGGGCAAGGGCAAACGTCGGGTCCGAATATCTCCTGTACAGGTCACAGAAATTTCCCCCACAGGGGTGGCGTGCGGCCTCGATCCGTCGTTTCCTGGAGGGAACGCCGGGGCGGGGTCATGCGGTAGGGCATCATCTCGACCTCGGCGGGTGATGCGGAGGTGTGTATGAAGATCGATTGGCTCAAACCCCTCCTCGGCCACCCGGGACCATTCGCCACCCTGTGCCTGGACGCCACGCCGTCCGAGCTCGCCGCCGACCGGGACGTCGGCGGACGGTGGAACGCCGTGCGCAAGGAGCTCGCACAGCAGAAGGCCCCGGTCGCCGTGCTGGACGCTATCGAAGAGGTGGTGCTGCGACCCACGAGGGTCCCGGGACCGCACGGCCGGGTCGTCATCGCCGACGAGACGGGCGTGCTGGTGGACCGCGTGGTGAACAACCCGCCGAGCGCCAGCTCCGGCTCCTGGGAGGCGGTACCGGCCCTGCTGCAGGCGGCGCTGGCCGCCGACGAGTCGGTGGAGCTGCTCAAGGTGCTGGTCGACCGGGCAGGCGCGGACTTCCTCCGCGCGGGGCCGGACGCCAAGGTGCACAGCACGTTCCAGGCACCGCACGACGAGATCGAGAAGACCAGCTCCTCGGGGATCAAGCGGGCCCGGATCGAGTCCCGCGCCGAGGACTCCTGGGAACGCAACGCCGCGGCCGTGGCGGCCGAGATCGAGCGGCACGTAGCGGAGACGAACCCCGAGCTCGTGCTGCTCACGGGGGACAAGCGCGCGGTGTCACTCACCCGGGCCGCACTGACGGCCCCGACGGCGGACAAGCTCGTCGAGGTGCCCGGCGGCGGACGCGGCCCCGGTGTGAACGAGACCGCCTTCGCCGAACGCGTCTCCGACGCGCTGGACTCCTATCGGGAGCGGCGCCGGGAGCGGGTCCTGGCGGAGCTGCGGCAGGAGCTCGGCCGCGAGTCGAACGCCGTGACCTCGGTGGACGACGTCGTCGCCGTGCTCTCGCGCGGGCAGGTCAAGGAGCTCGTGCTGGCGGAGGAGTACGGGACGAGCCCCGGGCGGATGAACGGGCGCAAGCTGTGGATCGGACCCGAGCCGATGCACATCGCGGGCGACCGGTCGGACCTGGAGGCGATGGGGGTGACGGAGCGGCTGGAGGAGCTGCCCGCCACGGTCGCGCTCGTGCGCGCGGCGGTCGGGCAGGACGCCGGCCTCACGTTCGCACCCGAGGGTTCGGTGGAGCTCATGGACGGTGTCGGCGCGACCCTGCGCTGGCGTGACGGCGGGACGCCCACGGAGGTGCTCGCGAGCATGTCCGGCGACGACCGCCGCCTGCACTGACCCGTCCCACGTGAATTCGATGTGAATTCTCGGCCGGTTGATCGGACAAAAGGCTCTCAGAACGGGCGCCAGACGGGCTGGAATTTCCGATTTACCGCGTATGAGAAATTGTTGCGCCAGAATGTGTCCGTTTTGCCCATACACACGGAAACGCATTATCGGTACGGTCTCGGGCCATGGGGATGATTCATTGTGAGTACGCGCGGCTTGCCGCCGATGACTTCGACAAGGCACGTACAGACCTGACCTGGGCGCTGGAGCACATCGACGAGCTCGCGGGCGAGTGGACGCAGGTCGACCTTCCGGCTAAGGAGGCGAGGTACTTCAGCATCGGCACCGTGTGGGGTCCGCTCCACACGGTGCTCCGGGTGCACGGCGGCATGCCCGTCGACCCGGTGCACGGCGGCGCCGAGCTCGCGTCGACCGGCGGGATCACGCCGGCACGCTATCTGGGCCCGGAGGACGTGGAGAAGGCCGCCGCGTTCCTGGTCGGCACGTCGTTCGACGCCCTGGCGCCGCTCGCCGCCGACCACGTGTGCGACGAGGACGTCTGCCCTGACCCGGGCGAGCACGCCGCTGAGACGGACCCGGAGCGGCTGGCGGAGGCCTACGCCGAGCTCGCCGCGTTCTACGGCGCGGCGGCTGAGGCGGGCGACGCGGTGGTGCTGATGCTCAACTGAGCACGGACTCGACCGGGTTCAGACCTGGTCGAGTTGAACTCGACCGGGGTACGGGCCCGGCCGAGTGCAGACGAAGAACGGGGGCGGAACGCTGATCAGCGTTCCGCCCCCCCGGGCTCTTATACACAAAACCGGGCCCACGAGACCAGCCCCGATCGGGTTAGGCGGCTTGGGGTGGGAAA
>NZ_JBHVEG010000288.1:0-4654 GCF_042802395.1 Promicromonospora sp. NPDC057488 | reverse complement strand
CTGCTGGGAGGTCGGGCCCCCGTGCTGTCACCGCTCGTTCGGGATGAGCCGCCAGGCCACCACGGCTGCGACCGCCACCAGCACCGCCGCCACCACGCACGTGGTCTGCAGCGAGGCGACGAACGCCTCCCGGGCCGCCTCCAGCACGGCCGCCCCGGCGGCCCCCTGGTCGCCCGCGACCGTCACCGCCGAGGCGAGCGAGTCGCCCGCCCGGGCGGCGGCGTCCGGCGTCAGGCCGTCCGGGAGCGCGACACGGGACTGGTAGCCCAGGGTGACCAGCGAGCCGAGCACGGCCACGCCCAGGGCGACGCCGAGCTCGTAGGCCGTCTCGGAGATCGCCGAGGCGCCGCCCGCCTTGGCCGGCGGCACGGCGGAGACCACGGCGTCGGTCGTCAGGGTCATCGCGAGCCCCACGCCGAGGCCCGCGGGGACCAGGGCGAGCGCGAGCCACACGTAGTGCTCGGCGCCCTCCGCGACCGCGATGCCGACCATGCCGAGCGCGGTGACCGCCAGGCCGAGCGCGATCGCGCGACCCCGCCCGAACTTGCGCAGCGACCAGCCCACCACCACGACCACGGCGATGGACGCGATGGTGGCCGGCAGCTCGGCGACGCCCGCGACCAGCGGCGAGAACCCGCGCACGAGCTGCAGGTACTGCGAGAAGAAGAACAGCATGCCGGTCAGCGCGAAGATCGCGATGAGGTTGGCCGCCACGGCCCCGCTGAACGCCGGCACCTTGAACAGGCCGACGTCGAGCAGCGGGCCGCGCCCGTCGGCCGCGAGCCGGTTCTGGCGCCTGACGAACCAGACACCCGAGCCCACCGCGAGCGCCAGCACGCCGATCGCGAGCAGGTCGACACCCTCGGCGGCGGCGTGCTTGATGGACCAGACCAGCGGCATGACGGCGGCGAAGGACAGCAGCACGGAGAGCAGGTCGAGGCGGCCGGGGTGGGGGTCCTTGGCCTCAGGCAGCAGCACGGCGCCGGCCACGACCAGGACCAGCACCACGGGCACGTTGACGAGGAAGACCGAGCCCCACCAGAAGTGCTCCAGCAGGAGGCCGCCCACCAGTGGCCCGACGGCGGCGCCACCCCCGGCCGCGGCGGACCAGACGGCGATGGCGCGGCTGCGCTCGGCGGCGTCGGGGAACAGGGTCCGGATCAGGGACAGCGTCGAGGGCATGATCGTGGCGCCGGCGACGCCGAGCAGCAGGCGCGCGGCGATGAGGGTCTCCGCGTTGGGCGCGAACGCCGCGAGCGCCGAGGCGATGCCGAACGCCGTCGCGCCGATCAGCAGGAGCTTCTTGCGGCCGATCCGGTCGGCGAGGGTGCCCATGGTGACGAGCAGCCCGGCGATGGCCAGGGAGTAGATGTCGCCGATCCAGAGCACCTGGGTGGCGGTGGGCGCGAGGTCGCGGGTGAGCGACGGCACGGCCAGGTAGAGCACGGTGCCGTCGATCGCCAGCAGGCCGACCGCCAGCACGAGGACGGCGAGCGCGGCCCACCGGCGGCGCACGGAGAGAAGGGGAGCAGGAGCGGTCACCCGAGTAACTGTACCGTCTAGCCGGTACAGTTTTCTAGGACGGGGCGTGTGACGCGGCCTATAGTGCGTGCCGGGCAGTGCGACGGAGACGAGGTGGTGGCAGTGGGCCGGACGGCGGGCAGGAGCCCCGAGCAGACGCGCGCGGCGATCCTGGACGCGGCGGGCCGGCTGGTCCGCGAGCGCGGGGTCTCCGCGAGCCTGGACGACGTCGCGCGCCGGGCGGGCGTGTCCAAGGGCGGGCTGCTCTACCACTTCGCGAACAAGCACGACCTGCACCTCGCCCTGGCGACCGAGTGGCTGGAGCGGTTCCGCACGGCGGTGCTCGCCGCGATCCCGGCCGACGACGCCGCCCCCGGCCGCCTCACGCGCGCCTACGTGCGCGTGTCGATCGACGGCGCGCTGGACGCCGCGGCCTCCCGGGACGCGCTGGTCGTGATCGCGCACCTGTCGAGCGTGGACGCCGTCGTCGACCTGGCGCGTGCGGACGCGCGCCGGTGGCACGACGACCTGCGGGCGGACGGCCTGCCCGAGGACGTCCTGACGCTCGTGGTGGCGGCAGCGGACGGCGCGAGCGCGCAGCCCGCCTGGGGCGACGAGTCGACGCCGGAGGAGCTGGCCCGGCTGCGGGAGCAGCTGCTGGCGCTCACGGTCCCGGCCTAGGAGTCTGTCCCGGGAACACCGACACACTGTTGTCGCGTCGTCGGCAGACGGTAGGTGCATGACCGACACCACGAACCCGACGACGACTCCCAGCTCCATCGCCCGGCACGCGCTCGACGTGTGGCTGACGATGTGGAACACGGACGGCGAGATCGCACGACAGATCTGTGCGGACGACTTCCGGATCCATTTCGCCGTGACCGAGCCCGACGGGTCGACACCCGCGGACGACATCCGCACCTCCGACGACTTCGCGCGCTATCTCGCCTGGTGGCACGAGCAGAACCCGGGCGTCGTCTTCACGAGGATCGCCGACGCCGTCGACGGTGACCACGGCCGGCTGCTGTGGGACGTCGACGCGAACGGTCAGCAGGCGGGCGGCGTGGACGTCTTCGACTTCGATGAAGACGGTCGGGTCTCTCGGGTCTGGTCCGTGGGCGGGCAGCGCAGCATGCGGAGCGGACCCACCCACCCGACTCCACCCGCCCTGGGAGAATAGGAAGCATGAAGCGAGCCGAGCGGCAGTACGCCCTGGTCGACCTGCTTCGCGGCGCACGGCGCCCCTGGTCCGCCGCTCGGCTCGCCCGCGAGTTCGGTGTGTCCGCACGGACGATCGAGCGAGACATCGGGTCGCTCCAGGTGGCCGGGGTCCCCATCTATGCGGACCACGGGGCCGCGGGCGGCTACTCGATCCTCCGGGAGTACTCGCTGCCGCCCCTGAACCTCTCGGCCGCCGAGTCGCTGGCGGTGCTCGCTGGTCTCGCGCTGCTCGAGTCCTCGCCCTACCAAGGAGCCGCCCGCCGGGCCGGCGGCAAGATCGCCGCGGTCATGGACGAGGCGCACCGCGCGCCCGTGCAGGAGCTCCTCGGGACGATGCACGTCATCGACGCCGCCCCTCCGACGGGCGGCGCCGTGCCGCTCGGGATCCTCTCCGACGCGATCGCCGCACGCCGCGTGGTGCGGCTCACCTACCTGGGCGAGAGCGCCGACGGCGGCCCGGACCACTCCGCCACGACCGTCCGCGAGGTCGAGACGATGGGGCTGCTGCGCGCCGCTGACACGTGGCTGCTCAGCGGCTGGTGCCGGCTTCGTGATGCGATCCGCGGGTTCCGCATCGAGCGGATCACGCGACTCGAGATCCTCGACGAGGTCCCGCCGCGGCGCGACCCGGCGCTGCTCGAGGCGGATCTCGCACGATGGTCGGCGCGGCGGCTCCTGCCGAGACCGGAGTAACCGGTGGGGCCCGGGAGGGAGCCCGGCGCCGTCAGCCCGCCGCGCTCCCCCGGTCGAACCGGGCGCGGCTCTCGCGGAGCTGCTGCCCGTGGTCCTGCGCCCAGTCGACGAACCCGTGCGCCAGGTCCATGAGCTTCCAGCCGAGCGGGGTCAGCTCGTACTCGACGCGCGGCGGCACCTCGGCGTAGGCGGTGCGCGTGATCATCCCGTCGCGCACCAGGCCGCGGAGCGTCTTGCTGAGCATCCGGTGCGAGACGCCGGCCACGACGGACTGGATGGCGGAGAAGCGCTGCGGCCCGTCGGAGAGGGCGGCCACCACCAGGAGCGTCCAGCGGTCGGCCACCTGGCCCATGAGGTCCCGGGTCAGCTCGTGCGTGTCGCTGTCGCACGGCGCGTCGGGGCCGCCGGGCATCCGCGCCGCCAGGGACTCGAGACGCGCGTCGCGCGAGATCGGCATCATGCCGCAATGGTTCCTCTCCGGTTACCGACGAACTCCAAAGTGCGTAATTGAAAGCTGGATTACCCGCTTCTCCGCACTGTTGTGTCACGTGGACCAACCACCCCGGCCCCGCGTTCGTTCCCGCGCCCGGGCGGGTCCACCGACAGCACTCACGGAAGCGAAGGACGAGCAATGCTCAAGATCGGAATCATCCTCGGCAGCACCCGCCCTGGGCGGAACGGCGAGGCCGTGGCCAAGTGGGTCTACGAGATCGCGGCGCAGCGCACGGACGCCGAGTTCGAGCTCGTCGACCTGGCGGACTACCCCCTGCCCCACCTCGACGAGCCCATGTCCCCGGCCATGGGCCAGTACGCCCACGACCACACCAAGGAGTGGGCCGCCAAGGTCGCCGAGTTCGACGGCTACGTCTTCGTGACGCCGGAGTACAACCACTCCACGTCGGGCGTGCTGAAGAACGCGCTCGACTTCGTCTACGGCGAGTGGAACAACAAGGCCGCGGGCATCGTGTCCTACGGCGGGGTGGGCGGGGCCCGCGCCGCCGAGCACCTGCGGCTGATCCTCGCGGAGCTGCAGGTCGCCACGGTGCGCCAGCAGGTCGCGCTGTCGCTGATGACCGAGTTCGAGAACTACTCGGTGTTCAAGCCGGGCGAGCACCTGACCCCCGCCCTGGACACGCTGCTCGACCAGACGGTCGCGTGGTCCAAGGCGCTGGAGCCGCTGCACGCCTGAGCCCGGGGCCGCGGCGCACCACCCGGGTGC
>NZ_JBHVEG010000287.1:0-4861 GCF_042802395.1 Promicromonospora sp. NPDC057488 | reverse complement strand
TCGAGACCTTGGTGGGTCTCGACAAGCTCGACCAGCGGTGGGGGGCTCGACCGGCGAGACGCGCAGGACGTCAGTGCGTCTCGCGGTCCTTGGCGTCGCCGATGTAGTCGTGCACGTCGTCCGGCCGTCCGTCGAGGTTCATGTCCGCCGTCCTGGTCCGCCGGGCGTCGTGGCGCAGTGCCACGCCGCCGAGGATCGCCGCGAGCACCGACGACCCGAGGATCGCGATCTTCGCGCCGTCGGTGTGCTCGGAGTCGCCGAAGGACAGCTCGCTGATCAGCAGCGACACGGTGAACCCGATGCCGGCCAGCAGGCCGACGGGCAGCAGGTCGCGCACGCCGATGCCGTCGGGCAGCCGCAGCGGTGTGAACCGCGTGACCAGCGCGGTGGTGCCGAGCACCCCCACGAGCTTGCCGATGATCAGCCCCGCGGCGATGGCCGCGACCACGGGCTGGCCGAGCACTGCGCCCGGGCCGGCGCCGTCGACCAGCGAGACCCCGGCGGCGAAGAAGGCGAACACCGGCAGTGCGAAGCCCGAGGAGAACGGCTTGACCAGGTGCTCGTACCGGCTGGTGCGCGACGCCGGCTCGCCGTGCAGCGCGACCGCCGGGACGGTGAAGCCCAGCAGCACGCCCGCGATCGTCGCGTGCACGCCGGACGCGTGCATCAGGGCCCAGGCCACGACCGCGAGCGGCAGCAGCACGAACCACCGCGGCCGGCGGCTGCGCACGTGCCAGCCGAACAGGCCGGCGCAGACAAGGGTGCCGAGCAGCGGCAGCCAGTGGATCTCGCCCGTGTAGAAGATCGCGATGACCACGATCGCCAGCAGGTCGTCCACCACGGCGAGGGTGAGCAGGAAGGTACGGATCGCCGCCGGCAGGCCACGGCCGAAGATCGCCAGGACGCCCACGGCGAACGCGATGTCGGTCGCGCTGGGGATGGCCCAGCCGCGCAGCGCACCAGGCTCGCCGAGCAGCAGCACGGTGCCCACGTAGATCAGCGCCGGCACGGCCATGCCGCCCACGGCCGCGATCATCGGGACGCCGGCCTCCCGCGGGTTGCGCAGGCTCCCGGCCACGAACTCCTGCTTGAGCTCCACGCCCACCACGAAGAAGAAGATCGCGAGCAGCCCGTCAGCGGCCCAGGTGGCCAGCGAGAGATCGAGGTGCACCGGCAGCGGCCCGATCGCGGCGGGCCCGACGACGGCGTCGGACAAGGCCTGGTAGGAGGCGCGCCAGGGCGAGTTGGCCCAGAGCAGGGCGAGGAACGCCGCCGCGATCAGCAGCGCGCCCCCGGTCGTCTCGCGGGACAGCCAGGTACGCAGGCGGTGGGTTCGGGCGGGGGCTGGGGCGACACCGGTCAACGGTCGTCCTCTCGGGTGCGGGGTCGGCTGACTCGGACCGGTCGACCCGGTCCACGCCGACCAGACTTCCCGGCACTCCCTGAGCACACCCTACGCGGACGGCGTCACGCAGGCCGCGCGCAGCTTGGTGACCGTGTTCCAGTTGCGCGCCGTGGTCGGCGCCCCGACGGCGCGGTCGATGATCTTCGGCGTCAGCTTCGACCGGCCGATCCCGTCCACGTAGTGCACGTAGAGCACGCCCTCGGCCGTCGCGAGCATCTCCCGGCCGGGGCTGGCCAGGTCGAGCTTGGCGATGCCCGCCTCGTCGAGCTCGCCGAACGGCACGTGCACCTGCAGGTGGGACGGGTCGTCCTTGGCGGCGGCGGGGAAGGGGTTGGCCGCGGCGATCGCGTCCAGCCGCCCGGCGCTCAGCCCCACGGCGCCGACCTCCTGGCCGATCCGGGCGGTCAGCTTCTCCTGCACCAGGCGGGCGACGTCGTCGGCCGTGCTCGCGCCGGAGGTGCCCGGCGTGACCACGAGATTGCCGCTGTTGAGCAGCGTGCGGGCGTCGGCGAGACCCGCGTCGTCGGCGGCGCCGCGCAGGTCGGCGGACGTCACGCGCAAGCCGGGTCCGATGTTCACGGCACGGAGCAGGACGGCGAAGTAGGCCATGCGACCATCCTGCCGCCTGGCTGCGGCACTCTGCGAGTTTTGCCGTCTCTTGAACCAAAAATCAAGCTATTGCCACCATGTGAACAGTTCGTGACAACTTGCGACCCGCCGGGGCGTGGGTCTGGTCACGGGATGGCAGGGCGCGTAGTTTCCACTTCAGGGACGGCACCCAGTCGCCCTTTCGGGAGGCCAACCTATGGAGTGCTCGCTCCGTGGAGAAGGGCCGGCCCCGGCTCTGCGCCACGACGCGGCGCACCGAGTCGGTCGCTCGGCCCATCCACCAGCCCCGGTTCGACCGGGTCGGTACCGCCGACAGGCGGTACCCGCCAGGTAGCGACGAGGCTGTCACGGCGTTTCGGCGCCGGAGGGAGAACCGCAGTGAGCCATTCCGCACACACCACCCGTCCGTCCGACCAGAGTGCCGACGCCGCTGCCGGCGCGGCAGGTGACGAACGCAGGACCTTCGTCATCGACACGTCCGTGCTGTTGAGTGACCCGAAGGCGATGTTGCGGTTCGCGGAGCACGACGTCGTACTCCCGATCGTGGTCGTCACGGAGCTGGAGGCCAAGCGCCACCACGCCGAGCTCGGGTACTTCGCCCGGAGCGCCTTGCGGATGCTGGACGAGCTGCGCGTGCAGCACGGCCGGCTCGACTCACCGGTGCCCGTGGGGGACACCGGCGGCACGCTCCGGGTCGAGCTCAACCACATCGACCCCTCGGTCCTGCCCGCCGGCTTCCGGCTGGGCGACAACGACACGCGGATCCTGGCCGTGGCCGCCAACCTGGCGGCCGAGGGCAGCAGCGTCACCGTCGTCTCCAAGGACCTCCCGATGCGGGTGAAGGCCTCCGCCGTCGGCCTCCAGGCCGAGGAGTACCGGGCCGAGCTCGCGGTGGACTCCGGCTGGACCGGCATGCGCGAGATCGACCTGTCGGACGAGCAGATGGGCTCCCTCTGGGAGAACGACTCGGTCGAGATCGCGGCGCTGGACCCGGCCACGGTCGAGGCAGCGTCCCCGCTGCTGGTGCACACGGGCATGGTGGTGCACTCCCCGGGTGGCTCCGCGCTGGGCCGGGTCACGGCGGACAAGCGGGTGCGGCTGGTCCGCGGTGACCAGGAGGTGTTCGGCGTCCACGGCCGCTCGGCCGAGCAGCGCGTCGCGATCGACCTGCTGCTCGACGAGGAGATCGGGATCGTCTCCCTCGGCGGCCGGGCCGGCACGGGCAAGTCGGCGCTCGCCCTGTGCGCCGGCCTGGAGTCCGTGCTGGAGCGGCAGAAGCACCGCAAGGTGCTCGTCTTCCGGCCGCTGTACGCGGTGGGCGGGCAGGAGCTGGGCTACCTGCCCGGTTCCGAGTCCGAGAAGATGAACCCCTGGTCGCAGGCCGTCTACGACACGCTCGGGGCGCTGGTCTCGCCCGACGTCGTTGAGGAGGTCATCGCCCGCGACATGCTCGAGGTGCTGCCGCTCACGCACATCCGCGGGCGCTCGCTGCACGACTCGTTCGTGATCGTGGACGAGGCGCAGTCCCTGGAGCGCAACGTGCTGCTCACGGTGCTCTCCCGCATCGGCCAGAGCTCGCGCGTGGTGCTCACCCACGACGTCGCCCAGCGCGACAACCTGCGGGTGGGGCGGCACGACGGCGTCGCGGCGGTGATCGAGGCGCTCAAGGGCCACCCGCTGTTCGCGCACGTGACCCTGACCCGGTCGGAGCGCTCGCCGGTGGCGGCGCTGGTGACCGACATGCTGGAGCGCCTGGAGGTCTGACGCCCCGCGGGTCGCGCCCGCCGACATGCCAGAAGCCCAGGTCACCGCAAATGACCTGGGCTTCTGGTTCCTGCTGAACTTCTGGCACTGGGGAGGCGGACCGGTCGGACGGAACCCCCCAGCCCCGCATGTCCGGCAGTCCGCCTCCCCCTGCGTGCATCCCGAGGATAGCACCTTAGGTAAGGCTAACCATAGTCATGTCCAAGGGTGAGGTTCTCGGCCACTGGTTGAATCGGGGCGTGTCTCGCTTGTCGGATATAGCATCGCCTCATGCTTATTGCCGAAGACTTCCTGCTGCTTGCCGTCGACGACGAGACGGGCAAGCTCGCCAACGTCGACAACCTGGGTGTTCGCCTCGCCGGTGCGCTCCTCGCCGACCTCTCCGACGCCCGCAAGACCCTGCTGCGGGGTGCTCCGGAGGCCGGCGCCACCAAGGAGGAGCGCGAGAAGGCCGGTGACGCCACGATCATCGTCACCGACAACGCCCCCACGGGCCACGTCGCCCTGGACGCCGCGCTGCAGTCCGTGCTCGCCACGCCCGACGCCCCGGCCCGCAAGGTCGTCGAGGCGATCTCCAAGGACGCCGAGGAGAACCTCCTGGCCGCGCTCGTCGAGCGGGGCATCCTGGAGAAGGAGGAGACCAAGCTCTTCCGCATGCTCCCCATCACCCGCTGGCCGGCCCCGGACTCGAGCCACGAGACCGCGCTGCGCGCGAACCTCACCAAGGTCCTCGTCGAGGGCGCCGAGCCCGACGAGCGCACCGCGACCCTGATCTCCCTGCTGCACGGCTCGGGCCTGATCGCCGGTGTCGTCGGCAAGGAGCAGCGCAAGGCCGCCCAGGACCGCGCCGAGGAGATCGCCGGCAGCGAGTGGGGCGTCGCCACCGTCGCCACGCAGGTCGCCATCGCGGCCTCGGTCGCCGCCGTCGCCACGGTCGGTGCCGCGGTCGCCGCCGCCGTCATCATCGCGAACACCAAGGAGAACGCGGAGGCCGCCGCGGCCGCGCTCCCGGCGGGCGAGAGCACCCCGGTCGCCTGACGACTCCCCGCACCACGAAAGGGGCCGCTTCCTCCTGGAGGAAGC
>NZ_JBHVEG010000286.1:0-4884 GCF_042802395.1 Promicromonospora sp. NPDC057488 | reverse complement strand
GCCAGGACGCGGTTCGTCCTGGCAGCAACCGCATGGTCGCTGCGAAGCCCCGCGTACGGCGGGCGGGTCGTCACGTCGCCGCGGGCTCCTCCACCACCGGGGCCGCGAACTGGCTCGCGTACAGCCGGGCGTAGGCGCCGTCCGCGGCGAGCAGGTCGTCGTGCGAGCCCTGCTCCACGATGTCGCCGTGCTCCATCACGAGGATCACGTCGGCGTCGCGGATCGTGGACAGCCGGTGCGCGATGACGAACGACGTCCGGTCCTTGCGCAGCCGGTTCATGGCCTCCTGGACGAGCACCTCGGTGCGCGTGTCCACCGACGACGTCGCCTCGTCGAGCACGAGGATCGCCGGGTCGGCCAGGAACGCCCGGGCGAGCGTGAGGAGCTGCTTCTCCCCCGCCGAGACCGACGAGCCCTCCTCGTCCACGACGGTGTCGTAGCCGTCGGGCAGGGTCCGCACGAACGGGTCCACGTGGGTGGCCCGCGCGGCGGCGAGGAACTCGTCCTCGCTCACGGTGGCGCCGTCGGGCACGCCGTAGCGGAGGTTCTCCTCGATGGTGCCCTTGAACAGCCAGGTGTCCTGGAGCACCATGCCGACCGACGACCGCAGGTCGTCGCGCGACATGTCGCGGGTGTCCACGCCGTCCAGGGTGATGCGGCCGCCGTCCACCTCGTAGAACCGCATGAGGAGGTTGACGAGCGTGGTCTTGCCGGCGCCCGTGGGGCCGACGATGGCGATGGTCTGCCCCGGCTCCGCGACCAGGTTGAGCCCGGTGATGAGGGGGCGCTCGGGCGTGTAGGAGAACGTGACGTCCTCGAACGCGACCCGGCCGCGCACCGGCACCACCTTCTGCGACTCGGCGGGGTCGGGCGACTGCTCGGGCGCGTCCAGGAGCTCGAACACCCGCTCCGCGGAGGCGACGCCGGACTGCAGCAGGTTCATCATCGAGGCCACCTGGGTCAGCGGCTGCGTGAACTGGCGCGAGTACTGGATGAACGCCTGGACGTCACCCAGCGACAGCGTGCCGGAGGCCACGCGCAGGCCGCCGACGACGGCCACGACCACGTAGTTCAGGTTCGCGAGGAACCCCATGGCCGGCTGGATGGTGCCCGAGATGAACTGCGCCTTGAAGCTCGAGGAGTACAGCGCGTCGTTCTCGTCGGCGAACGCCTTGGCCGTGGACTCCTGGTGCCCGTAGACCTTCACGAGCGCGTGGCCCGTGAACGACTCCTCGATGTGCGCGTTCAGGCGCCCCGTGGCCGCCCACTGCTCCACGAACTGCGGCTGGCTGCGCTTGGCGATCTGCGCCGTCAGCACGACCGACAGCGGCACGGTCACCAGCGCGACCAGGGCGAGGACCGGCGAGATCCAGAACATCATGCCGAGCACGCCGATCACTGTCAGGACGGCGGTCACGAGCTGCGCGAGCGTCTGCTGGGTGGTCTGGGCCACGTTGTCGATGTCGTTGGTGACGCGCGACAGGATCTCGCCGCGCTGGCGGGCGTCCACGTACGACAGCGGGATGCGGTGCAGCTTGGCCTCGACCTGGTCGCGCAGGTCCCGCATGGTGCGCTGCACGACGCCGGCGGTGATGCGCGACTGGAGCCAGCCGAACAGGAACGCCCCGACGTACGCCGCGACCACCCAGCCGAGGGTCTGCATGAGCAGCGCGAAGTCGATGCCCTGGCCGGGCACCACACCCACGACGCCGGACAGCAGGTCCGCCATCTGGTCCTGACCCGCCGCGCGCAGCCCGGCCTCCGCCTGCTCCGTGGTCACGCCCGAGGGCAGCTGCGCGCCCACGACGCCCGCGAAGATCACGTTCGTCGCGTTGCCGAGCAGCTTGGGCCCGAGCACGGTGAGCGCCACCGAGGCGATGCCCAGCACCATCAGGATCACGATGTTCACGCGCTCCGGCCGCAGCGAGCCGGCGAACCGGCGCAGCGAGCCCTTGAAGTCCATCGGCTTCTGCACGGGCATGCCCATACCCATGCCCATCGGCCCGCCACCGCCGGGACCACGCCCGGGGCCGCCGGGACCGCGGCCGGCCGGTGCGGTCGTCGTCGAGCTCTCGCTCTGGGGCTTGTCCTCCGTGCTCATGCCGCCTCCTCCAGGCTCATCTGGGACGTCACGATCTCCTGGTACGTCGGGTTGTCCGCCAGCAGCTGCGCGTGCGTGCCGCGGCCGACGATGCGGCCGTGGTCGAGCACCAGGATCTGCTCGGCGTCACGGATGGTCGCCACGCGCTGGGCCACGACGATCACCGTCGCGTCGCGGGTCTGCGGCCGCAGGGCCGCCCGCAGGCGCGCGTCGGTCGCGTAGTCCAGGGCGGAGAAGCTGTCGTCGAACAGGTAGATGCGGGGCTTGCGGATCACGGCACGCGCGATGGCGAGCCGCTGCCGCTGGCCGCCGGAGAACGTCGAGCCGCCCTGCGCCACCTCCGACTCCAGGCCGTCCGGCAGCGCCTCGATGAAGTCGCGTGCCTGCGCCACCTCCAGCGCCGCCCACATCTCCTCCTCGGTGGCGTCGGACTTGCCGTACCGCAGGTTGTCGGCGACGGTCCCGGAGAACAGGAACGCCTTCTGCGGCACCAGCCCCATCAGGGAACCGAGATCGCGCTGCAGCAGGTCCCGGACGTCGACGCCGTCCACCCGGACGGTGCCGCCGGTGGCGTCGAACAGGCGCGGCACCAGGTTGAGCAGCGTCGACTTGCCCGAACCGGTCGAGCCGATGATCGCTGTGATCTGGCCCGGCACGGCCTCGAACGACAGCTCGTGCAGCACCGGCTCCTCGGCGCCCGGGTAGCGGAACTCGACGTCCTCGAAGGTGACACGGCCGCTCGGACCCGTGACGGCGCCGTCGGGCGAACCGTTGTGCTCGGGCGAGCCGTTCCGCTCGGCGAGCGAGCCCGGCAGGGCGACCGGCGCCTGGGGGTCGACGACGGACGGCTCGGTGTCCAGGACCTCCCCGATGCGCTCCGCCGCGACGGCGGCGCGCGGGATCATCATGAAGATCATCGTGGACATCATCACGGCCATGAGGATGTACATGATGTAGCTCAGGAACGCGGTCAGGGAGCCGATCTCCATCTCCCCGGCCTGGATCTCGTGGGCGCCGAACCACAGCACGGCCACGGACGACAGGTTCATGATCAGCATGACCACCGGGAACGTGAGCGCCATCAGGCGGCCGGCGCGCAGCGAGGTGTCGAACAGCTCCTCGTTGACCACGCCGAAACGCTCGGTCTCCCGGCGCTCACGCACGAACGCCCGGACCACGCGCAGGCCCGTGATCTGCTCGCGCAGCACGGAGTTGATGGCGTCGATGCGCTTCTGCATGCGCCGGAAGTGCGGCACCATGCGCCACACGATGACGCCCGCGGTGGCGGCCAGGACCGGCACGATGACGAGCAGCAGGCCCGACATCGACACGTCCTCCGACAGTGCCAGGATGACGCCGCCGATCAGCATGATCGGCGCCATCACCATGATGGTGAACGTCATCAGCACGGTCATCTGCACCTGCTGGACGTCGTTCGTGCTGCGCGTGATCAGCGTCGGCGCCCCGAACCGCGCCATCTCGCGTGCGGAGTACGTCTGGACCGAGCGGAAGACGTCGCGCCGCAGGTCACGGCCGAACGCCGTGGCGACCTGCGCGCCGAAGTAGACGGCGATGACCGACGCGACGACCTGGCCCAGCGAGACGACCAGCATCCAGCCGCCGGTGCTCCAGATGTACCCGATGTCACCGGGCACCACGCCCTTGTCGATGATGTCGGCGTTCAGACTGGGCAGATACAGGGCCGCGAGCGTCTGCACCAGCTGGAGGACCAGCACCGCGACCACCGCCCAGCGGTACGGGCCCAGATATTTCCGGGCGAGAGCGACAAGCATCAGAAGTTCCCTTCAGGGCTGGGGGTTGGAGAACCTGGTGCGCCTGGCCCCGCGGTGGAGGCTGCACCTTCGGCAGCGTCGGGGCCAGACTTTTTTGCGGGGCCGGCGAGGCCGTTGACGAGGGCGTCGGCCAGGACGTCCGCCGGCACCACGGGCTGCAGGTGGTCGATCCGCACGTGCGCGCCGGCGATCGCCGACTCGACCAGCGAGATCGCCACCTCGACGGGGACCCGCAGCCGGTGCGCGTCCGGTGCGAGGACGGCGGTGATCCCCTCGACCGTAGCCGCGTGCTGCTGGGCCCGCTGGTCCAGCAGCGTCTTGCGGTAGGCGAGCATGCGCTCGTGGTGGTCGGCAGGTGTACCGGGTACGAGGCCAGGCTGTCCGGGCTGTCCCGGCGGGACGACGCGCGGACCCGGCGGACCCGGCGGGCCGGGCGGGACGACCTGCACCCCGGGTGGCCCGGCCGCACCGGACGACGGCGGCGCCATCGGCGGCACGATGGGCAGCCCCGGCGCGCCGGGCGGGGGCGCCATGCGGCGCAGGATCGACATCCAGCGCATGACCTCGGCCACCCGGTGGCGGCCCAGCTCGATGACGAGCTCCAGGCGCCGCTCGAGCGGCAGCGCGGAATCGATGGCGGTGAGCTCGGCGAGGGTCTCCTCCGGCCGGCCCGCCTGCGCCAGGCCCTCGACGGCGACGGCGCCGACCAGCGCCGTCTTGTCGCCGAACGCCCGGAAGAGCGTGCCCTCCGCGACGCCGGCGGCCTGCGCCAGCTCGCGGGAGGTGATGTCGTGGCCGCGCTCCGCGACCAGCGGGAGCACCGCGTCGACGATCGCCGCCTTACGGTCCTCCGGGGTCATGCGGGAGGCGCGCGGCCGTACGTTGTCCATGCCGGAACAGTAAATGAGTGAGCGCTCACTCCGCAACTCGTTTATGCCACGAGCAGACCACCCGGCGACAAGAGACAGCAGTGGGGCCGGAGCACCGATC
>NZ_JBHVEG010000285.1:0-4924 GCF_042802395.1 Promicromonospora sp. NPDC057488 | reverse complement strand
AGCTTGTCGAGACCCGGGTCTCGACAAGCTCGACCAGCGGTGGTGCCCCCTACCTCAGTTGCGGTTGATCGTGAACGTCGACGTCGGGTTCTCGATGTCGCGGAAGTTGTTCCCGAACGTCAGCCCGTTGAACGTCGCCGACCCGACCGCCGGACCCTGGCCCGCCTCCGGCAGCGGGTTGGCCCAGATGCCGTAGCCCGACTTCGCGTCGTACGCGTCACCGCTGCGCTGGGCGCCGGTGATCGACACGTCCGTGAACACCGTGTCCTGGACCGGGTTCGCCGGCTGCCCGCCGACGTACTGGGTCTGGAACATGATCCCGGAGTACGTCGGGTCCACGATGTCGAGGTCGTTCACCCGGATGGCGGTGAACGTCTTCGACGCAGAGAACAGCCACACCGCCGGGAACACCTGAGCGCCCCAGAAGTGCCCGCCGGAGCGCACCACGGAGATGCCCTCGAAGACGGTCGGCGCGGGGCCGAACCCCTCCATCGGGTAGCCGAAGTCCAGCGAGCTGATCGTCACGCCCGAGTAGACGAGCGTGTCGGCGATGTAGATGTTGCGGAACGTGTTGTCCTGCCCGCCGTAGACGGCCAGGCCCGCGGCCCGCCAGGTGTTGGTCGACGTCAGGTTCTCGAACACGTTGCCCCGCTGGCCGCTGCCCCCGGCGTCGGTCGCCGCGAACAGCGCGAACGAGTCGTCGCCCGTGCCGCGTGCCTGGTTGTTGTGCACGTGGTTGTTCGCGCTGCCGTTGGTCATGTTCAGGGCGTCGGCGAACGTGTTCCGGATCCGGGAGTCCTTGATCTCCGAACCGTCCATGTTGGCCGCCCAGAACATGCAGATCATGTGCTCGACCCAGATGTCGTCGATGGTCATGTCCGAGACGTTCGCGAAGTCGAAGACCTTGCCCGGGCCGTCGATGCGCGAGGTGTAGTTGCCGAAGTACGCGAAGTCGCGGAACGTCGAGCCGTTCGCAGTGCCCTCGGCCCGGAACCCGATGTCCGTGTTCTCCTGGCCGGCGGGTGCGTGGAACCGCGTGAACCACGGCCCGGCGCCCACGATGTCGACGGCCTTGCCGTACACCTGGAACTTGCTCGCCGTCTGGTAGTCACCCGCCGGCAGGTAGACGCCGGCCAGGTTGCCGGTCGTGTCCATCCGGAACCGGTCGAGCGCGTTCTGCACGTCCTGGTGCGTGAAGCCCGCGGGCTGGACGTACCTGGCGGGATCCGGGTTGGCCTGCGCCGTCGCCTGCTCCAGGTCCACGAAGTCGACGGTGTACGGGCCGGGGTTGCTCGCCGTCTTCTGCAGGCGGATGGTCGAGCCCGCCGGGACGTTCCGCCCGAGCAGCGCGTTGGCCTCGTCGTAGATGTGCCGCGGGGCACCCTGGCCGGGCTGGTTGCCCGGGCTGGCCTCGTTGCCGTACAGCCAGGCGTAGCGCGAGGTCAGGTCGATGTTCTTGACGAACTGCCCGTCCACGTAGACCCCGAGCGAGCCGCTGGTGCCGCCGCCGCCCGCGGCGTCGGGCATCGAGAAGCGCACCACCAGGGAGTTGGTGGGCGCCCGGGTGGTCCACTCGACGTACGCGCCGGTCTGGCCCAGCGTGACGGCCTTGCGGCCCGAGGCCTCGCCGGCCAGGTCGCCGACGACGCGGTTGGGCCCGATCGCGGTGGCCCCGCCGCCGGACGCACCGTCCTCCGCCTCGTAGGTGTCGAACGGCATGTTCGCGCCGCGGCCGATGAACAGCGACCGCGTGACCTCGTTGTTCGCCCGCTTGGCCGCGACCTCGGTCGGGTCGGGGGCCGCCGTCACGGTGACGTCGAACGAGCCGTCGGCCGCCGTCCACGTGCCCAGGTTCACGCTCTGGCTGGTGGCGCCCGGTGCGATGGCCCCGGTGACAGAGCCCGTCAGCGTGCGCACCACCGTGCCGGAACCGTTCCGGAGCACGACCGTGAGGCCGTGCGCGCCGGACGACGCCGCGAGCGAGCCCCGGTTCGCGATCGTCGCCGAGAACGTGACGGTCTCGCCCGCCGCGGGCGTGGACGGCGTCCACGACACCGTCGGTACCAGGTCGGAGCTGGCGACCTCGGTGACCACCAGCGGGTCCGGCCGCGTGTAGCCGTTGTCGCTCTCCGACTGCTCGGCCACGGCACCCGACGGGTCCGCCTCCGCGCCGATCTCGTACGACCCCGCCGTCAACGTGCCGACGTCGGCCGTGACCGTGGCCTGCGCACCCGCGGCGAGCGCGCCCACCTGGCCGGTCGCCACCTCGTCGCCGTCCACCGTGAACGACACGTCAGTGGCCGTCGAGGCCTGCGTGCCGATGTTCTTCACGACGGCGGACAGTGTCACGTCGTCGGACTCCGTGGGCGATGCCGGGCTGGCCGAGACGCCCGTCACCGTGAGGTTCGGGTTGGCCGCGGGCGCGCCGAACACCTGCAGCTCGGCGACCTGACCGTTGCCCGAGCCCGTGTTCGCCGTGAACCGGAGGCGCACCTCCCGCGCGGTACCCGTGACCGGGACCGTCACCGTGTTGCCCGTCGCGGGGGAGAAGGCGCGCGCGGCCGACGGCGCGAGCGTCGCCCACGCGTCACCGGAGCCGGTGCGCCCCTGCACCTCGAAGGTCTGCGTGCGTGGTCCCCACGCCGTGGCCGGCGGCAGCTTCACGACGACGGCGCTCAGCTCCGCCGTCGAGGCCAGCGTCACCGCGAGCGTGCTCGGGTACTGCCCGCCCGCACCCTCCCAGTAGGTGCCCGTGTCGCCGTCCGTGGCATTCGCCGCGACGTACGTCCACTCCGTCGAGGACGCCGCCACCGGGCGGCCCGCCGCGAGGTCCGTGCCGTCGGCCGGCTCCTCCGGGTCCGGTGCGTCGCGGGTGCCACGCACCTCCAGCTCCGAGAGCTGACCCGCCGGCCAGCCCGTGTTCGCCGAGATCGCGACCCGCACGTACCGGGCCTCCGTGTTCGGCACGTCGATCGTCACCGTGTTGCCCGACGCCGGGTCGAACCGGCGCTGGGCGCTCGCGGCCAGGGTGGTGAAGGTGGAGCCGTCGGCGCCGGCCTGCACCGACAGGGTCTGCGTGCGTGCCTCCCAGCCGGCGGGCAGCTTGAGCACCACCTCCTCGACGGTGGCGCCGGAGCCGAGGTCGACCTGGGCCCACTGCGGCAGGCTGCCGTTGGTCGACTCCCAGTACGTGCCGGCGTTCCCGTCGGTGAGGTTGTCGGCCAGGTAGGGGGCGTTGGCGCTGCTGGCCGCCGCGGCGGCGCCCGCGGACAGGACGCCGGGCGCGGCGCTGGCCGGCGCCGGCACGAGCACCGCCGCGCCCAGGGCGGCGGCGGTGAGTACCGACATCAGGCCGGGTGCGAGCCCCGGTCTGGTGGCATGGCGCGAGGTGGAGCGGAACATCGTCGTCCCCGATCTCCCGTCGTCGTCGACGGGTGTCGTCACCAGGATTGTCCGTGCGTACTTGCCATGGTTCTGTACGTAAAAACGCGCACTCTTGTCGAGTTCTTGCGTTCGGATGGCACGGACATTACTGAGGCGCGACCTGGGGCGTCAAGGGTTCCGGCCGTACCTCTCCGCGCACGACGTACGCTCGGGCCGGAACCGATCGACCTGGAGCCCCCGTGACCGACACTGCCCCGCCCGCCCCGCAGCCCGCGACGCCGTCCGCCGACCTGCCCGCCACGCTGCGCGAGCGAGCCGCCGCCCTCGATGCCGCCGACCCGCTGGCCGGCTACCGCGACCTCTTCGTCCCGAGCGAGGGCCTGGTCGCCTACCTCGACGGCAACTCGCTGGGCCGGCCGCTGACCGCGACGCGCGAGCGGCTGGCGTCGTTCGTCGACGGGCCCTGGGCCGCACGGCTGATCCGGTCGTGGGACGAGAGCTGGATGGACGCGCCGACCGAGCTCGGCGACGAGCTTGGCCGGGTCGCGCTGGGCGCCGCGCCGGGGCAGACCGTCGTCGCCGACTCCACGACCGTGCTGCTCTACAAGCTGGCCCGCGCCGCCGTCGACGCCCGGCCCGGCCGCACCGTGATCGTCGCCGACACCGAGAACTTTCCCACTGACCGGTTCGTGCTGCAGGGCATCGCGGCCGAGCGCGGCCTCGAGATCCGCTGGATCGCACCCGACGCCGAGGCCGGCGTGACGCCCGAGGAGGTGGCGGCCGCCGTCGGGCCGGACACCGCGCTCGTGCTGCTCAGCCACGTCGCCTTCAAGTCCGGTTACATCGCCGACCTGCCCGCGATCACGCGGGTCGTGCACGACGCCGGCGCCCTGGTCCTGTGGGACCTGTGCCACTCGGCGGGCTCGGTCCCGCTCGACCTGGACGCCGACGGCGTGGACATCGCCGTCGGCTGCACCTACAAGTACCTGAACGGCGGGCCCGGCTCGCCGGCTTTCGCCTACCTTGCCGCCGGCCGGCAGGGCGAGGTGCGCCAGCCCGTGCAGGGCTGGATGGGGGCCGCCGACCCGTTCGCGATGGGCCCCGAGTACGAGCCCGCGGCCGGCGTCCGCCAGCTCATCAGCGGCACGCCGCCGATCGTCGGGATGCTGCCGATGCGCGACATGCTCGCGCTGATCGACCAGGCGGGCATGCCGGCCGTGCGCGCCAAGTCGCTCGCGCTGACCGGCTTCGCGATCGAGATCGCGGACGAGCACCTGCCCGGCGTCCGCGTGGCCTCACCGCGCGACCCGGAGCGCCGGGGCAGCCACGTCATGCTCGACCACCCGGACTTCAAGCGAGTGGTGGCGGACGCCTGGGCGCAGGGCGTGATCCCGGACTTCCGCCCGCCCCAGGGCCTCCGGGTGGGCCTGTCGCCGCTGTCGACGAGCTTCACGGAGCTGGCCGAGGGGCTCTGGGCGATCCGCACCCTGCTGGGCTGACCTCGCTCCCCTTCGAGGCCTAAGTTTCTTCGCTTTGCGGC
>NZ_JBHVEG010000284.1:0-4952 GCF_042802395.1 Promicromonospora sp. NPDC057488 | reverse complement strand
CTGCAGGTCACCCCGGTGACCTGCAGGTCTGACACGGGCGCTGTTCCGGTCTTGACACCGGAGGGAACCGGCGAAGACTCTTTGGTCCTCGCTGAAGCGCTCTCGTCGTGCGGTGGCGACCACACGCACACCGGAGATCCCCGGACGCGACGAGGCCTCTGCCGGAAGGACTGTCATGAGCATCACCAGGATCGGGGCCGCGGGAGTGGCCCTGACCATGCTGGCCGCGCTCAGCGGCTGCGGCCTCGACGGCACAGGCACCACGGACCCCGACGGCGGGGCGGACGCGACGAGCGACGTGACCGGCGCGGTCACGCTCCAGACGTGGGCCCTCCAGCCCCGCTACACCGAGTACGTCGAGGGCGTGATCGCCGCCTTCGAGAAGCAGTACCCGGGCACCGAGGTCACCTGGCTCGACCAGCCCGGCGACAACTACTCGGAGAAGGTGCTGGAGCAGGCGGCGGCGGGCGAGCTGCCCGACGTCACGAACCTGCCGCCGGACTTCGCCCTCTCCCTCGCGCGCGAGGGCCTGCTCACCGACCTCACCACCGTCGACGACACCCTGGCGGAGACGTACGTACCCGGCGCGCTCGCGGCCTACCGGTACGCGGGCCTCGAGGGCACGTACGGGTTCCCCTGGTACCTGACCACGGACGTCAACTACTGGAACACCGAGCTGTTCGCCGGTGCCGGGCTCGACCCGGCGAACCCGCCGACCACCCTCGACGAGCTCGTCGCACAGGCCCGGACCATGCACGACGCGACCGGCGGGTACCTCATGAGCCGCATGCCCGGCCTCGGCGACCTCGCGGCGGCCGGCATCCCCGTGCTGTCCGACGACGGCGCCGAGTTCACGTTCAACACGCCGCAGGCGGCCCAGCTCCTGGACGTCTACCGGGACGCCTACGCCGAGGGGCTCATGCCCGACGACGTGCTGACCGACGCCTACCTCGGCAACGGCCAGCTCTTCACCGACGGCAAGGTGGCCTGGTCGACCGGCGGCGGCAACTTCATCAACAGCGCGGTGGCGAACAACCCGGCGCTGGAGGGCAAGATCGCGTCCTCGCCGTACATGGGCGACACCCCGCTGTACGTGCAGGGCTTGTCGGTCTCGAACCAGTCGGAGCACCTGCCCGCGGCGGTGGCCCTGGCCCGGTTCGTCACGAACGCCGCGAACCAGGAGGCGTTCTCCGCCGAGGTGCCCGGCGTCTTCCCGTCCACGGCCTCCTCGCAGGAGAACCCGGACCTGTCGCAGAGCGACGGCTCGCCCCAGGGCGACGCCAAGGCCATCGCCTTCAGCAACCTCACCACGGCACGGGTGCTCCAGCCGGTCGAGGTCAGCGAGGAGATGACCACCATCATCAACCAGCAGTTCGCGGCGGCCATCGCGGGGGACCAGACCTCGCAGGCCGCCCTCGACGCGGCGGTCGACGAGTGCAACAAGCTGCTCGCCGACCAGTGAGCGCACCCGTGCAGCCGCACGACACCAGGGCGGTCCCCGCCCGCGACGAAAGGCCCACTGCAATTCGCCACGACACCGACGTCGCCGCGCCCGCGGCCGTCACCGCACTGCCCGCGTTCATGCTTGACCCGATCGGGGAGGTGGCCGCGTGACCGGGCCCGCACACGTCCCCGCCGGCCGCCCCGGCGCCGGCCTGACCAGTGCGGACGCCCACCTGGTGCGACACCACGGGGCGGACCGCACCGTGCTGATCGACGGCCTGGACGTACCGCTGGAGGCCGGCGCCGAGCTGCGCTACGCCGTCCTGCCCGTGCTCGACGAGAAGCTCACCTACCGCTCCACCTACGTGGCGCTGGACCTGCGGCTCGACGACGGCACGTGGCTCTCGCAGACCGACTCCGGGCGCGCGCTGCGCGACCAGCACGGGATGCTCGCGACCGCCCTCGGCCAGGGGGAGGCGCGCATCCTGGTGCCGGACCACTGGAACCTCGTGCGCGTGGACCTCGGTCCCGTGGCGCGGGCGTTGCCGGGCCGCCGCGTGACCGCCGTCGCCGTCGTGACCGCCGCGCCGGACGGCGGGGTGGGCGAGGCCTGGCTCGACACGGTCTCGGTGGGGCCGCGCGCCGAGCGCGTGGTGACCGGCCGTACCGACCTCGTGGACACGCGCCGGGGCACGCACTCCTCCGGCGACTACTCGCGCGGCAACAACGTGCCCGCCGCCGCGGTGCCCAACGGCTTCACCATGTGGGTGCCGCTGACCGACGGCGCCTCCGAGCGCTGGCTCTACTCCTGGGCCGCGCACAACGGGCCGGACAACCGGCCGCGCCTGCAGGGCGTCGGCATCTCGCACGAGCCCAGCCCCTGGATGGGGGACCGCGACCAGCTCGCGTTCCACCTCGTGCCCGCCGGACCCGACGGTGACGAGATTCCCGACGCCGGCCTGGCGGCCCGCTCGATCGGCTTCTCGCACGACGACGAGACCGCCCGCCCGCACCGCTACGACGTCGCACTGGACGACGGCGCCCGCGTGGCCGTCGCGGCGTCCGACCACGGCGGCGTGCTCCGCTTCACCTTCCCGCCCGGCGCGAGCACGGGCCACCTCCTGTTCGACGCCGTGGGCGACTCCGGCGCGGACGGCGCACCCGTGTCGGTCACCGTGCACGACGACGGCACGCTCACCGGCTGGAGCGACCACGGCAGCCCCCTGTCGGTGGGCCGCAGCCGCATGTACGTGGTGGGCCGCATCTCCGCGCCGGTGCTGCGCTCGGGCCCGGCCCGCGGGCGGGACCACGCGACGTACGCGACGGTGGCGCTGGCGTCCGACTCCGGGGCGGGCGCGGCCGCGGGCCGCACGGTCGAGGTGCGCGTGGCGACGTCGTACATCAGCGAGGAGCTGGCCCGGCTCGCGCTGGAGCGCGAGGTGTCCGGGACCTTCGACGAGGTCGCCGACGCCGCCCGCGCGCAGTGGGAGGACCGGCTCGGCGTCCTCGACGTCGACGGCGCGTCCGAGGAGCAGCAGGTCACGCTCTACTCGAACCTGTACCGGCTGAACCTGTACCCGTCGTCCTACACGGAGGTCGGGGCGGACGGCGCGCCCGTGCACGCCTCACCCGTGCTCGACGGCGCCCCCGCGGTGCCCGGCGAGATGTTCGTCAACCACGGGTTCTGGGACACGTACCGCACCTGCTGGCCCGCCTACGCGCTGCTGTACCCCGAGGTCGCGGCCCGGCTCGCCGACGGGTTCGTGCAGCAGTACCGCGAGGGCGGCTGGGTCGCCCGCTGGTCGTCCCCGGGTTACGCCGACCTGATGACGGGCACGTCGTCCGACGTCGCCTTCGCCGACCTGTACCTGCGCGGCGTCGACCTGCCCGACCCGCTCGGCACCTACGACGCCGGGCTGCGCAACGCCACGGCGCTGCCCACCCGGTCCGGCGTCGGCCGCAAGGGCCAGGACTTCGCGCTGACCAACGGCTGGGTTCCGCGTGACGTCGAGGAGTCGGTGTCGTGGAGCCTGGAGGGCTACATCAACGACGCCGGCCTGGCGCGGATGGCGCAGGCGCTCGCGGACGCGCCCGGCACGCCCGAGGGCCGCCGGCGCGCCCTGCGGTCCGAAGCCGCCTACCTGCGGCAGAGCGCAGCCGGGTACGTGCACCTCTTCGACGCCGAGACCGGGTTCTTCCGCGGGCGCGGCCGGGACGGCGCGTTCGACCCGGCGCCGTTCGACCCGGACGCGTGGGGCGGCGACTACACCGAGTCGGACGCGTGGAACTTCCTGTTCCACCCGGTGCACGACGGCGCGGGGCTGGCTGCCCTCCACGGCGGGCGGGCCGGTCTCGAACGGCTGCTGGAGCGGTTCTTCGCGGCGCCGGAGCGGGCCGACAAGCCCGGCTCGTACGGCAACCCGATCCACGAGATGTTCGAGGCGCGCGACGTGCGCCTGGGCCAGCTCGGGCAGTCGAACCAGGTGTCGCACCACATCGCGTGGACGTGGTCGGTCGCCGGGCGGCCGGACCGCACCCAGGAGGTCGTACGCGAGATCCTGACGCGGCTCTGGACCGGCAACGACATCGGCCAGGGGTACCACGGCGACGAGGACAACGGCGAGATGTCGGCCTGGTACGTGCTGGCCGCGCTCGGGCTGTACCCGCTGGAGATCGGGTCGCCGCGGTGGGCGGTCACGTCGCCGCTCTTCGAGCGCGCGGTGGTGCACCGGCCCGACGGCGACCTGGTGATCGAGGCGCCCGGGGCGGCCGAGCGGTGGTACGTCGCGGGGCTGGAGGTCGGTGGGGCCGGGGCCGGGGCCGGCCGGGCCGTGACCGAGCCGTCGGTCGACAACGGCGATCTGGTCGGGGGAGCGACCCTGCGGTTCGCCCTGTCGGACGTGCCGACGGACTGGGGTGTGCCGGTCGGGGTCGCTGACGAGGTTGCGGACGAGGGGGCTTCGGCGGTTCCGTCCGCTGGGGCTGGGGCTGGGGCTGGGGCTGGGGCTGGGGCTGGGGCTGGCGCTGGCGTCGGCGTTGCGGCGGGGGCCGGTAGCCCTCGGCCGTGGCTGCGTGCGGCCGGTTCCTGGCACGGCGCCGAGGGCGCCCTGCCGAGCCTGACGGACGGCGACCTGGCGACGTCGTCCGCCGTCCGCGGCACGTTGGAGTGGCAGCCCGCCGCCGACGTCGCGGAGGGTGCGGTGCTGCGCGCCTACACGGTGACCTCGGGCGCGGACGGCACACGGCCGCCGTCGGCGTGGCGCCTGGTCGCGGCCGACGGCCGGGTGCTCGACGAGCGCTCCGGCGAGGACTGGCCCTGGCCGGGCCAGCTGCGCCCGTTCGTGCTCGACGAGCCGGCGCCGCTCACCTCCGTCCGCCTGGAGCTCCAGGAGGACGGCGCCGTCTCCCACATCGAGCTCCTGACGACGTAGCCGCGGGGGAGTCGCCACGAAAGTGCGCTTCTACCCAGCCATCCGGCCCGAAATCACGGCGGTTCCGGGCCCAATGGC
>NZ_JBHVEG010000283.1:0-4954 GCF_042802395.1 Promicromonospora sp. NPDC057488 | reverse complement strand
CTCCATGAGCCCTCATGGAGCGACCAACCCTACGTTCGGTGCCGTGCGCGACGGCGGCAGTGGGGTCAGGCCTTGCGGAGGTAGGCCCGGACCGCGATCGGCGCGAAGATCGCCACGACGACGGCGGCGCTGAGCAGCGTCCAGCCGACGTCGGCGGTGACCAGGCCCTCGTTCGCCAGCGTGCGCACGGCGGAGACCAGGTGCGACACCGGGTTCACGTTCACGAACGCCTGCATCCAGCCCGGCAGGGTGTCGACCTCGACGAAGGCGTTGGACAGGAACGTCAGCGGGAACAGGACCATGAACGAGACGCCCTGCACGAACGTGGCCGAGCGCGCGATCACGCCGATGTAGGCGAAGATCCAGCTCAGCGCCCACGCGCAGACGATCACGAGCAGGCCGGCGAGCACCACGCCGCCGAACCCGCCGCCGGGACGCCAGCCCATGACCATGCCGGTCAGGAATGTGATGGTGGTCGCGACGACGTAGCGGACGGTGTCGGCCAGCAGGGCCCCGGCGAGCGGTGCGATGCGGGCGATCGGCAGAGAGCGGAACCGGTCGAACACGCCCTTGTCCATGTCCTCCCGGAGCTGGACGCCGGTCACCACGGAGGCCGTGATGACGGTCTGCGCCAGGATGCCCGGGATGATCAGCGGCAGGTAGGCCGCCACGCTGCCCGAGACGGCGCCGCCGAACAGGTAGGTGAACATCAGCGTGAAGATGATGGGCTGGAAGGTCACGTCGATGAGCTGCTCGGGCGTGTGCCGCACCTTGAGCAGCCCGCGGTAGGCCATGGTGACCGACTGCGAGACGGTGGTGGCCAGCCCGATCCGTGCCGGTCGAGGCGTGACGGGGCTGGGCGCTGGGGCGAGGGTCGCGGTGGTCATGCGTTCACCTTCTCGGTGTGGTCGGAGGAGGGGCCGGCCGCGACGGCGTCGTCGTCGGCTGCGTGGCCCGTGAGGGTCAGGAAGACCTCGTCCAGGCTCGGCTTGTCGAGGCTGACCGAGTCGATGGCCACGCTCGCCTCGCGGAACCGGACGAGCAGGTCGGCGACGGCCTCGGCGTGGGGGACGGGCACCGTGATGCGCAGCCCCTCGGGGGCGACGGTCCCCGCGGTGCCGAACACCTGCTGCACCAGGCTGAGGGCGGTGCCCAGGTCGCCCGGCTCGGCCAGCCCGACCTGGAGCGACTGGGCGCCCACGGTGGCCTTGAGCTCGTCGGCGGTGCCCTCGGCCACTACCTTGCCGCGGTCGATGACGGCGATCCGGTCGGCGAGCTGGTCGGCCTCGTCGAGGTACTGGGTGGTCAGCAGCACGGTGGAGCCGTCCGCGACCAGGCGGCGGATGGTGTCCCACATCTGGTTGCGGGTACGCGGGTCCAGGCCGGTCGTGGGCTCGTCCAGGAAGATGAGCGGCGGCCGGGCGATCAGGCTCGCCGCCAGGTCGAGCCGACGGCGCATGCCGCCCGAGTAGTCGCGCAGGGGCCGCTTGGCGGCTTCCGTCAGGGAGAACTCCTCCAGGAGCTCGGCCGCCTTGGCCCGCGCGGCGCGCGACGACAGGCCGAGCAGGCGGCCGAAGACCACCAGGTTCTCGGTGGCGCTCAGCGTCTCGTCGACGGAGGCGTACTGGCCCGTCACGCCGATGAGGGAGCGCACGGCGGCGGCGTCGCGGACGACGTCGTACCCGAGCACGCGGGCCTCGCCGCCGTCGGGCCGCAGCAGGGTGGCGAGCATGCGGATGGTCGTGGTCTTGCCCGCGCCGTTGGGCCCGAGGACGCCGTAGACGGTCCCGGTGCGGACGGTGAGGTCGACGCCGTCCACGGCGCGGTTGTCGCCGAAGATCTTGACGAGGCCCTGTGCCTCGATCGCGTTCGTGTTCATGTCTCCAGCCTGTGGGGGAGGGCTCGCACGGGGCTGTCAGACCGCTGTCACGGGTCGCGCCGGGCCACCCGCCGATGACGGCTCCGGTACGGGTGCTCGTGCTGAGCATGTTCGAGCTCGACGAGTACGTCCACGCCGCGTTGCGCGCCGGCGCGAGCGGCTTCCTGCTCAAGGACGTTGATCCCGCGCTGCTCGTCGACGCGATCCGGCGTACCCGTTCGGGCGAGTCACTGTTCGCACCGAGCATCCTCACCCGGCTCGTCGCGCACTACCTGGACCGGCCCACGCCGCACGACCCGCCCCACCACACCGCCGCACCCACCGGAGGCGGAGCAGACCCGCTCACCGCCCGGGAGACCGAGGTGCTGACCCAGGTGGGCCGGGGCCTATCGAACGACGAGATCACCCGGGCGCTGACCATCTCCATGGGGACCGTGAAGTCTCACATCGGCAGCCTGCTGGCCAAGCTGCACGCCCGTGACCGGGCGCAGCTGGTCATCGCGGCCTATGACCACGGCCTGGTGGGCAGCGCTCGGAACGCGGACTAGGGGCTGGTGCGCGGCCCGCTCAGCGCACGCGCGTCGTCAGCCACACCCGGGTGGTGCCCGCGATCAGCGCCGCCGCGCCGATCATGTGCAGCCCGACCAGCAGCTCCGGCAGGTCCGTGAAGTACTGGACGTACCCGATCAGCCCCTGGGCCAGCGTGATGACGAGCAGGATCACGGCGGCCCGGCGCACCGTGTCGGGCCCGCGGCGGACCGCTACGAGCACGGAGATCAGCGCCACCATGAACACCCACACCGCGGCGGCGTGCCACTTGGTCAGGATCGCGGGGTCGATGGCGAACCGGTAGCCCACCTCGGAGTCGCCGCTGTGCGGGCCGGCCCCCGTGGTGAGCACGCCGAGCACCACGACGACGGCGGTCAGCCCGGCCAGCACCCAGGTCAGGTTCCGCACCTGCGGCGTCACCACGAGGCGGGGGGTGCTGTCGCCCTCGCCGTGCCTGTGCAGCAGGTACAGGGACGCGGCGACCAGCGCGCCCGAGACGGCGAAGTGCAGGGACACCCAGCCCGGGTGCAGGTGGAGCAGCACCACGATGCCGCCGATCAGCGCCTGCATCATGACGCCGACGATCGGCACCAGGCCGAGCATGCGGTACGACGCCGTGCGCTTCAGGTCGGTGCAGACCAGCACCGCGAGCAGCACCGCGACGACCCCCAGCACGCCGGTCAGCGTGCGGTTCCCGAACTCGATGTACGGGTGCAGCGTGGTGGCCTCGTGGAACACCGGCGTGAAGCTGCCCGGCTCGCACTGCGGCCACGTGGAGCAGCCCAGCCCCGAGTCCGTCAGGCGCACGGCGCCGCCGGTCCCGATGATCCCGATCTGGCCGATCAGGTTCGCGATCAGGACGGCGCGGGTCCAGCGCCGGAAACGGTCCACGCGGCCGGGGAGCGCGTCGATCCAGGAGGTGGGGGCGGCGGGTGCGGTCACGGGTCCCACGCTAGTGCCCGCCGGCGACGACGCCTCCCGTGCTGGTCCCGCTCCAGGTGTGATTCTTTGCCGACTACCTGTCAGGAACGCCACAGGGGCCCCGGCGCGATGCCGGGACCCCTGCGAGACCGTGACGAGGAGGAGCTGAACGGTCAGAGACCGCTGACGTTGAGCAGCAGGTTCGGCGAACCGGTGCCCGGGTCGGTCACGGCGTCCTGCACCGCGGCGCCGGTGAGGGCGTCACCGACCTCGGCCGGCGTCGCGCTCGGGTTGCCGCCCAGGACGAGCGCAGCGGCGCCCGCGACGTGCGGCGTGGCCATCGAGGTACCACTGATGGTGTTGGTGTCGCTGTCACCGGTGTACCAGGCCGACGTGATGTCGGTGCCCGGCGCGAAGATGTCCACGCAGGTGCCGATGTTGGAGTACACGGCGCGGGCGTCCGTGTCCTCGGTGGCGCCCACCGTGATCGCCTCGGGGGTGGAGCTCGGCGAACCGTCGCAGGCGTCGGCGGCGTAGTCGTTGCCGGCGGCCAGCGCGAAGGTGACGCCGTCCGCGACGGCTGCGGAGACGGCGTCGTTCACGGCCTGCGAGAAGCCGCCGCCCAGGGACATGTTGGCCACCGCGGGCTCGCCCGCCTCGTGGTCGGCCGTGACCCAGTCGATGCCGGCGATCACGCCGTCGAAGGAGCCCGAGCCGGAGCAGTCCAGCACGCGCACGCCGACGAGCGAGACGTCCTTGGCCACGCCGTAGGCCGAGCCGCCGACGGTGCCCGCGACGTGCGTGCCGTGGCCCGCGCAGTCGGTGGCGTCGTCGTCGCCGTCCACGGTGTCGGTGCCGCTGACCGCGCGGCCGCCGAAGTCCTCGTGGCTGTTCAGGATGCCGGTGTCGATGATGTACGCCGTCACGCCCGAGCCCGAGTTCCCGTAGGTGTAGGAGTCGTCGAGGGGCAGGCTCTCCTGGTCGATGCGGTCCAGGCCCCAGGAGGGGACCGGCGACTGCGTGTCGGACGCGGTCATCACGCGGTTCTGCTCCACGTACGCGACGGACGGGTCCGCCTCGAGCCGCTCGGCCTGCTCCGCCGACATCGACGCCGAGAAGCCGCGCACCGCGTTGGTGTACGAGTGGCGCACCTCGCCGCCGTACTCCTGCACCAGGCTGCTGGCCGCGCTCCGGACCTGCTTCTTGCTGACGTCGCTGTCCTTGAGGACCACGATGTACGAGTCCTCGATCAGCGCACCCGCGACGGGCGCTGGCGCCTCGTCCGGTGCCGCCGAGGTCATGGCCGCTGCCGCCGGGGCCGCCGCGAGGGCGATCGCGATGCCGGCACCGACGATCAGCCGACGACGGTTGCTGTGAGTGGAAGTCACGCTGCCTCCCTGGGGAATGTAGGTGAAGTGAACCCTAAATGGGCAAATTTCACCCGCATACCCTACGAATTGGTCATACTCCCCGGGTATGGGGTTGGGGATCTACTTACCCAAACCGGGCAGTTCGCCGGGAGGCCAGGGGAGATGCCAGTGCCGCTGACGGCGGCAGGTCTGGTGGGGTCGGCAGTTGGCATCGAGGTCGGCACAGCCCTGTGCC
>NZ_JBHVEG010000282.1:0-4972 GCF_042802395.1 Promicromonospora sp. NPDC057488 | reverse complement strand
AGCTCGGGCTGCCGACCACCTGACCTTTTGCCGACCACCCGGATCGCGCGCGGAGCGCGCTGCCCGCGCCGCTGCCCTGCGCCGCAGCCCTTGCCGCAGCCCCGCGCCGCGGCCCCTTGCCGCAGCCCCGCGCCGCGGCTTCAGCCCAGGAGGGGTGCGAGGTGGCGGCGGACCCGGTCCACCGCTTCCGGGACCGGGACGTCGGTGGTGTCGATGACGAGGTCGGCGTCGTCGGGCTCCTCGTAGGGCGACGAGATGCCCGTGAACTCGGCGATCTCGCCGGCGCGCGCCCGGGCGTAGAAGCCCTTGCGGTCGCGGGCCTCGCACACCGCCAGCGGCGTGCTGACGTGCACCAGCACGAAGTCCGCGCCGGCCTCCTCGGCGAGGGCCCGCACGCGCGCCCGGCCGGCGGCGAACGGCGCGATCGGCGCGGCCACGGCGATGCCGCCGTGCCGGGCCACCAGCGCCGCCACGTACCCGATGCGCTCCACGTTGGTCTCCCGGGACGCGCGGTCGAACCCGAGCCCCTTCGACAGGTGCTGGCGCACCTCGTCGCCGTCGAGCAGCGTGGTGCCCAGGCCGTCGTCCTCCAGCTCGGCCGCCAGGGCGCGGGCCACGGTCGACTTGCCCGAACCGGACAGCCCCGTGAAGAACACGACCGCGCCCCGGCGGTGGGCTCCGCTCGCGGCGCGGGTCAGCTCGGCCGCCGAGGCGGGCGGGTACAGCGCGCGGACCGCTTCGTCCCGCACGCGGGGCAGGGCCGCCACGCGCTCGGCCGTGTCCGGCGAGCGGTGCGCGGCGAGCCGCTCGACGCGGGCCGTGCCGTAGGCGGCCGCCACGTCGTCGAGGGACACGTCGCCGAGCCCGGACCAGGGCACGACGACGGTGGTCACCCGCGCGCCCGTGCGCTCGGCCAGGGTGCCGGCCAGCCCCTGGGCCGCCCGCACGAGCCCGGGTGCGCCGACGGCGCCCGGTTCGGGGGCGCGGCGCGCGACCGGCACGAGCAGCAGCACGGTGCCCGGCCCGGCACCGTTGGCCGACTCCGCGTCGGCGCCCGGCCCGGCGTCCGGCCCGGCGTCCGGCCCGGCGTCCGGCCCGGCGTCCGGCCCGGCACCGGAGACGAGCGCCGCCGCGGCGTCGGACTCCTCGCGGGTCGGGACCTCGGTGACGAGCAGGCCGAGCCCGGCTGCCGCCCGGGCGTCGACGCCCGCCCGCACGTCACGGGCCGGGCGCCGCACGGCGGCGTCCCACTGCGGCCCGATCGCCGCAGCGAGGGGCTGCAGCGGCTCGACCGCGGCCGTCCCGCCGGGCGGGTCCGTGAGGCGGGCCAGCGGCGTGTTCTCGGCGTCGGTCAGCACGGCGTCGGCCGGCGCGGCGTCGGGCGGCACCACGGGTGCGGCGTCCGCCGGGCGGCCCCGCAGGGCCGCCACCAGGGCCGACGGCGGGAGCGCCCCGCCGAGGGTGAGCTCGAGGACGTCCAGCTCGTCGTCGGACAGGACGCGGGCGGGGGAGTCGGTCATCTGTGCGGGCTCGTCTCTGCCGGGTCGTCGTAGGTCTCGGGTGCGGCCGGGGATCCGGGTGTCGCCAGGGTTCCGCAGCGGGCCGCTGCTCCTGCCGGCACTCCATTCCCGATCAAATCAACCGGATTAGTAGGTATTAACACCGTCTATAGTCGGTATCGATGTCTTCTGGTCCACCGGCGCCGGATCGCATGCCGGAATGGTAGTCGCGGCGCGTCCAGCGGGTTGTACCTTGAGCATCTTGGCCCCCGTCGAGCGCCGTGTCGGGACGGCCGGACCAGCCGGAAGCCGTCCACCCAGGAGACCGATGAACGCGCCGTCCCCCACGCTCCCGCCTGCGTCGCTCGACGACGACTCCCTTGCCCGCGCGCTCGCCTCCGGAGCCGCCGAGGTGCTGCTCGCGCTCCGCGCCGAGGTCGACGCCGCCGGCGGCACCTTCGTCGCCAAGGAGCTGAAGGACGCGGGTGACGCCGCCGCCCAGGCGTGGCTCGCCGCCGCGCTGTCCGCGGCCCGGTCCGGCGACGCCGTCCTCTCGGAGGAGGCGAAGGACGACGCCGCCCGCACCGGCGCCGACCGGGTCTGGATCATCGACCCGCTCGACGGCACCCGCGAGTTCGCCGAGCGGCACGCCGACGGGCCCCTGACCGGGCAGTGGCGGGACGACTTCGCCGTGCACGTGGCGCTCTGGGAGCGCGGCCCCGGCCTCACCTCCGGCGCCGTCGCCCTGCCCGCCCGCGGGCAGGTCCTGACCACCGCGGACGGCGTCGTGCGCGACGATGACTCCGCCGCCGTCCTGTCCGGGGACCGGCCGCTGCGGATCGCCGCGAGCCGGAGCCGCCCGCCCGCCTTCGTGGCCGCGCTGGCCGAGCGCGACGACGTCGAGCTCGTGCCGATGGGCTCCGCCGGGGTCAAGATGATGGCGGTGGCCGACGGCACGGTCGACGCCTACGTCCACGGGGGCGGGCAGTACGAGTGGGACTCCGCGGCCCCGGTGGCCGTGGCCTTCTCCCGCGGTCTCGTCTGCACCCGGCTGGACGGATCCGAGCTCGAGTACAACAGGGAGAATCCCTGGCTCCCCGACCTGTTCGTATGTCCCCCGGCACTGGCTCCGCGCCTGCGCGAGCTGCTCGACACCGTGGGTGTCGTGTCCGTGGCCGGGGCAGATCGCAAGGAAGGTGCCCGGTCGTGAAGAGTCACGTTCTGAGCCAGCTGCGCAGCCTGGAGGCCGAGAGCATCCACATCATGCGCGAGGTCGTCGCCGAGATGCAGCGCCCCTGTCTGCTGTTCTCCGGCGGCAAGGACTCCATCGTCATGCTGCACCTCGCGGTCAAGGCGTTCGCCCCGGCGCGCGTCCCGTTCCCGATCATGCACGTGGACACGGGCCTGAACTTCCAGACCGTGCTCGACTGCCGGGACCGCTGGGTGGAGCGCACGGGCGTGCAGCTCGTCGTCGCCTCCGTGCAGGAGGGGATCGACCGGGGCCTGGTGCAGGAGGAGCCCAACGGCTCGCGCAACCGGATCCAGACGCCGGTGCTGCTGGAGGCGGCCGAGAAGCACGGCTTCGACGCCCTGTTCGGCGGCGGCCGCCGCGACGAGGAGAAGGCCCGCGCCAAGGAGCGCGTGTTCTCCTTCCGCGACGACTTCGGCCAGTGGGACCCGAAGAACCAGCGCCCCGAGATCTGGAACCTGTACAACGGCCGCGTGCACCAGGGCGAGTCGATCCGGGTGTTCCCGCTGTCCAACTGGACCGAGCTGGACATCTGGGCCTACATCGAGGCCGAGGACATCGACCTGCCCGACCTCTACCTCGCCAAGGAGCGCGAGGTCGTGGAGCGCAGCGGCATGCTCTACGAGGTCAACGGCTTCACGCCGCTCAAGGACGGCGAGAGCGCCCAGGTCCTGTCCACGCGCTACCGCACGGTCGGTGATGCGAACCTCACGGCGTGCGTCGCGTCCGGCGCGGCCACGCTGCGCGACGTCGTCGAGGAGGTCGCGGCCGTGCGCCTGACCGAGCGCGGCGCCACGCGCGGCGACGACAAGGTGAGCGAGGCCGCCATGGAAGACCGCAAGAAGGAAGGCTACTTCTGATGACGACGACTCTGCCCGAGGCCACCTCGGAGGGGCGCAACGAGCTCGTCACCGGCGACCTCCTGCGGTTCGCCACGGCCGGCTCGGTCGACGACGGCAAGTCCACCCTGATCGGCCGGCTGCTGTTCGACAGCAAGTCGATCTTCGCCGACCAGCTCGAGTCGGTGGAGCAGGTCAGCCGGGACCGCGGCAACGACTACGCGGACCTGTCGCTCCTGACGGACGGCCTGCGCGCCGAGCGGGAGCAGGGCATCACCATCGACGTGGCGTACCGCTACTTCGCGACGCCCAAGCGCAAGTTCATCATCGCGGACACCCCGGGCCACATCCAGTACACGCGGAACATGGTCACCGGCGCGTCGACGGCGGACGTGGCGCTGATCCTCGTGGACGCGCGCAAGGGCGTCGTCGAGCAGTCGCGCCGGCACACGTTCCTCGCCACGCTGCTGGGCGTGCCGCACATCGTGGTCTGCGTGAACAAGATGGACCTGGTCGACTACGACGAGCAGGTCTTCGAGCGGATCCGCGCTGAGTTCACCGAGTTCGCGGCCCGGCTGCGGGTGCCCGACCTGACCTTCATCCCGGTGTCCGCCCTCGCGGGCGACAACGTGGTGACGCGGTCGGAGAACATGCCGTGGTTCGACGGCTCGCCGCTGCTCAGCCACCTCGAGCGGCTGCACGTCGCCTCCGACCGCAACCTGGTCGACGTCCGGTTCCCCGTGCAGTACGTGATCCGGCCCCAGCAGAACGACGCGCGCGACTACCGCGGCTACGCGGGCACGGTCGCGTCCGGCGTCATGAAGCCGGGCGACCGGGTGCTGGCCCTGCCGGCCGGCCTGGAGACCACCATCGCGTCCATCGAGACGGCCGACGGGCCCGTCGCGGAGGCGTACCCGCCCATGTCGGTGACGGTGCGGCTGGCCGACGAGATCGACATCTCGCGCGGCGACATGATCTGCCGCCCGAACAACGCCCCGACGGTCACGCAGGACGTCGACGCGCAGATCTGCTGGATGGACGAGTCGGCCGCGCTGGTGCAGGGCAAGAAGTACGCGATCAAGCACACCACGCGGTGGGCGCGCGCGATGGTGAAGAACATCAACTACCGCGTCGACGTGAACACGCTGCACCGCGACGAGGAGGCGACCGAGATCAAGCTGAACGAGATCGCGCGCATCCGCCTGCGCGTGACCCAGCCGCTGTTCGTGGACCCCTACCAGCAGAACCGGCAGACCGGCGCCTTCATCCTCGTGGACGAGGCGACCAACAAGACGGTCGCGGCCGGGATGATCGGCACCGCCGGCCGGCAGTACTGACCCACCGGTGGTCGAGCTTGTCGAGACCTGTGCAGGTCTCGACCAGCT
>NZ_JBHVEG010000281.1:0-5176 GCF_042802395.1 Promicromonospora sp. NPDC057488 | reverse complement strand
CCCGCGTTCGACATGTCGGCAGCGCCGCCCGCTGTCAGCATGGAACTGCGCTGTCTCGGTACGCAGGAGGTGCGTGGTGTCGTCATTCCTGTATCGGCTCGGCCACGGGGTGGCCCGCCACCGCGGGCTGGTCGTCGTCGCGTGGCTGCTGATCCTGCTCGCGTGCGGCGGCGCGAGCGGCGCGCTGAACAAGGGCACCGACGACACCTTCACGGTCCCGGGTTCCGAGTCGCAGGACGCCATGGACCACCTGGACCATGTCTTCCCCCAGGTCAGCGGCACCTCCGCGCAGCTCGTCCTGCTCGTCCCGGACGGGCAGCAGGTGGACACGGGGCCCATCCACGAGGCCGTGTCCGACGCCGTCGACCGGATCGGGGACGTGCCGCAGGTCGAGCGCGCCTCCGACCCGTTCGACCCGGACGTCAACGACGCCGTCTCGTCCGACGGCCGGGCCGCGAACATCGGGGTGCAGCTCACCGTGGACTCGACCCAGGTCGACGACAGCACGCTGACCGACCTGAGCGGCATCGCCGACGACCTCGCCGCCGCCGTCGGGGACGGCGCGCGCGTCTACACGGGTGGGGACGCCTTCGCGAACCGCATCCCGGGGCTCAGCGCCACCGAGATGATCGGCCTGGTCATCGCGCTCGTCGTGCTGCTGCTCATGTTCCGCTCGCTGGTCGCCGCGGTCATGCCGCTGATCACGGCGGTGCTCGGCGTGGGCGTGTCCGTGGCGCTGGTCTACCTCGGCACCCTCTTCGTGCCCGTCTCCTCGACCGCCCCCATGCTCGCCGTGATGATCGGCCTGGCCGTGGGCATCGACTACGCACTCTTCCTGCTGTCCCGGCACCGCGACCAGCTCGCCGAGGGGCTGCCCGTCGCGGAGTCGATCGCGCGCGCCACCGCGACCGCGGGCTCCGCGGTGCTCTTCGCCGGGCTCACGGTGCTCATCGCGCTGCTCGGCCTCGCGGTCGCGCGCATCCCGTTCCTGACGACGATGGGCGTCGCGGCGGCGCTCGGCGTCGGCATCGCGGTGTGCGTCGCCGTCACGCTCGTGCCGGCGCTCCTGGCCTTCGCGGGGACCCGGATGGTGCCGCGCGGCGCCCGGAAGGCCGCCCGGAAGCAGAAGCAGGAACGCCGCCGGTTCCGCACGCCACGGGTCGCCCGGCCGTGGGTCCGGTTCGTCACGCGCAAGCCCCTGATCACGATCGCCGTCGTCGTCGTGGGGCTGGGCGCGCTCGCCGTGCCCGCCGCGAACCTGCGCCTCGCGCTGCCCGACAACGGCAGCCAGCCGGCCGGCACCGACGTGCGCGAGACCTACGACGTCGTGGCCGAGCACTTCGGCGTCGGCTACAACGGCCCGCTGCTCGTCACGGCCGACGTCATCCAGTCCACCGACCCGTCCAAGCTGGTCGACGACCTCGCGGACGAGATCCGCGACATCCCCGGCGTCGCGGCGGTGCCGCTCGCCACGCCCAACGAGAAGGGCGACACGGGCATCATCCAGGTGGTCCCCACCACGGCGCCCGACGACGCCCGCACCGACGCGCTGGTCGAACGCATCCGGGCCCAGGAGCCGCACTGGCTCGACGAGCACGACGCCCAGACGGCGGTCACCGGCCTGACCGCCGTCGGCATCGACGTCTCGGCCCGGCTCGGCGCCGCCCTGCTGCCGTTCGGCATCCTCGTCGCCGGGCTGTCCCTGGTGCTGCTCGCCATGGTCTTTCGCTCGCTCTGGGTGCCGGTCAAGGCGACCGTCGGCTACCTGCTGTCCATCGGGGCGGCCTTCGGCCTCACCTCGCTCGTCTTCCAGGAGGGGCACGGCGCCGCCCTGCTCGACGTCGCCCACGTGGGCAGCGTCGTCAGCTTCCTGCCGATCATCCTGATGGGCGTGCTGTTCGGCCTCGCGATGGACTACGAGGTCTTCCTCGTCTCGCGCATCCGGGAGCACTACGCCCACCACGGTGGTGCGCACGAGGCGATCGAGGAGGGCTTCGTGTCCGCGTCCCGCGTGGTCGTCGCGGCGGCCCTCATCATGTTCGGCGTCTTCGCGGCGTTCGTGCCGGACGGCAGCTCCACCATCAAGCCCATCGCGTTCGCCCTGGCCGTGGGCGTGTTCATCGACGCGTTCATCGTCCGGATGACGTTCGTGCCCGCCGTGCTCGCGCTGCTCGGCGACCGCGCCTGGGGCCTGCCGCCGGCGCTGGACCGCCGGCTGCCCGTGTTCGACGCCGAGGGCGACGCGCTGCTGCACGAGCTGCGCCTGGCCGACTGGCCCGCCCCGGGCGGCGACGAGGTGATCAGCGCCCGCTCGCTGAGCCTCGACGACGACCGCGGCCACCCCGTCTACCGCGACGTCGAGCTGCACGTGCCCCGCGGCGAGGTGCTGGTGCTCCACGGGTCGGGCGCCGTCGGCAAGTCGGCCCTGCTGCTCTCGATCGCCGGGCGCGTGACCCGGCACCGCGGCGACCTCAAGGTGCTGGGGCAGATGCTGCCGCAGCACGTGCACGCCCTGCGGCCCCGGGTCGCCGTCGTCGGCGGGCGCGACGACCGGGACCCCGCCGGCCGGGTCACCGAGGCCCTGGCCCGGGACATCGAGCTGATCCTGGTCGACGACGCCGACCTGGTGCTCCGGTCCGAGGCGAGAACCCGGCTGCGTGACCAGATCGGTTTCCGCGTCACCGCGGGCGGCGCTCCCGCCACGTTCGTCCTGACGTGCCAGGACCCCGGCCGGGTGGCCGACCTGCTCCCGCCGGCCGCCACCCAGCTCTACGCCATGAACCGCCGACCCGCAGAGGTCCTGTGATCACATGTCGTTCCCCGCCTCCGCCCGAGCCCTGACGACCCGGCCGCTGACCTGGCGCACCTGGACCGCGCTGGTCGCCGTGCCGCTGCTCGTCATGGGCCTGCTCACCTGGGCGTTCTGGTCCCCGGGCAGCGATCACGGGACCGCCCAGGCCGCCGTCGTGAACAACGACGACCCGGTCGACGTCGACGGCCAGCAGGTGCCGCTCGGCCGCACGCTCGCCGGGAACCTGACCCACGACGAGGACTCCGCGTACACCTGGGTGCTCACCGACGACGCCGACGCCCGCTCCGGGCTCGACTCCGGGACCTACGCAGCCGTCGTCACCATCCCGCAGGACTTCTCCGCCCAGGGCATGTCGGCCGCGACCGCCGACGACCCGATGGACGCCGTCCGGGCGAACCTCGACGTGCAGACCAGCACGGCCGCGGGCGTGGCGGACCCGTACCTGTCCGACGGCGTCGCCGGCGACACGCAGGACGCCCTGAACCAGACCGTCGTCGAGTCCTACCTCGGCAACATCTACGCCAGCTTCACCTCCCTGCACCAGCAGCTCGGCGACGCCTCGGACAGCGCGGGGCAGCTCGCCGACGGCGCCGCCCAGCTCAGCGACGGCGCCGACGAGCTCTCCGGCGGCGTCGACCAGGTGGCGCAGGGCGCGGACGAGCTGTCCGGGGGAGCGGGGGCGCTCGCCGCCGGGACCGGCGAGCTCGCGGCCGGGTCCGCGGGGCTCGCCGCGGGGACGTCCGCGCTGGGCGGTGCCACCGGCTCGCTGGCTACGGGCGCCGGGCAGGTCGCCCAGGGCACGGCCGCGCTGTCGTCGGCCCTGGACACCGCCGCGGCGCGCGCGGCCCGGCTCCCCGCCGCGGCCCAGGAGCTGGCCGACGGCGCCGGCCGGGTCGCCGACGGCAACGAGCGGCTGGCGGACCGGGTGGTCCCCGTGTCGAACCGCGCGATCGACGGGCTGGACCGGCTGCCGGACGCCGAGGACGTCGCCGCCGAGGTGCGCCGCCTCGCCGAGCGGTGCGGCACGGGCGTGGTGGCCGACCGGGACTTCTGCCAGGCCCTGGGACGCGCCGCCGACCGGGCGGACTCCGCGGTCGAGCGGCTCGACGAGGGCAAGGACCGGGTGCGGACCGACATCGCGTCCGCGCGCGACGCGGTGCAGTCCCTACGCACCGGCTCGCGGCAGGTCGCCCGGGGTGCCGCGAACCTGGCCGACCGGACGGGCGAGCTGTCCGCCGGCATCTCCTCGGCGGCGAGCTCGGCCGACGACCTGAACGCGGGCGCGCAGGGCGTCGCGTCCGGCGCCCAGCAGGTCGACGCCGCGGCCGGGCAGGTCGCGTCGGGGGCGGCCGACCTGGACGCCGGGGTGGCGCAGACGAGCGCGGCGGCGCAGCAGCTCGCCACGGGCGCGAGCGGGCTGGCCACGGGCGCCGACGAGCTCGTGCCGGGCGCCGAGCAGGTCGCCGACGGCGCGCACCAGGTGGACGACGGCACGCAGCAGCTCGCCTCCGGGCTGTCCGACGCCGTCGAGCAGGTGCCCACCTACACCGACGACGAGCAGGACCACCTGTCGGAGGTCGCGGCGGACCCGACGACGTCGACCACCACCTCCACGCCGTTCGGCGTGCTCTCGGTCGCGCTGTTCTCCGCGCTGGCCCTGTGGGCGCTCGCGCTGGTGACCTACCTGGCGACGCGTCCGCTGCCCGCCGGCATCCTGACGTCGCGCGAGCCGACGTGGAAGCTGACACTGCGCGCGGCCGTGCCGGGTGCCGTCGCGGCGGCGAGCGCGGCCGTCGTCATCTCGGCGGTCGCGATCCCGGTGCTGGGGCTGCACCTGTCCGCCGCGGCGGGCTTCCTGGGGGTGGCGCTGCTCGCGGCGGTCACGTTCGTGGCGCTGAACCAGGCGCTGGCGGCGATCTTCGGTCCGGGCGGGCGGCTGGCGTCGCTCGCGATCGCGGTGCTGACGGTGGCGACGGGCGTGGTCTCGACGCTGCCGGGGCCGCTGTACGCGATCGGCGACGTGCTGCCGACGCACGGGGCGATCATCGCGCTGCGCGCCGTGTCGGCCGGAGGCGCGAGCCTCGGTGCCGGGATCGCGGCGCTGGTGGCGTGGCTCGTCGTCGGGCTGCTGGCCACGATCCTGGTGACCGACCGGCGTCGGTACGTGTCCCCGCGCCGGCTCCGGCTGGACGCCCCGGAGCCGCGGCCGGCCGCGTAAGGGGACCCGGGCGCCGTCGGCCGGCCGGTGCGCTCAGCCGGTACCCGGACATCACCTTCGAGGCCTAATTTTATCCGCTTTGAGCCGGCACAAAGCGGAGAAACTTAGGCCTCGAAGTGCACCCGGAGAAGCCGTCTCGCGTATTC
>NZ_JBHVEG010000280.1:0-5192 GCF_042802395.1 Promicromonospora sp. NPDC057488 | reverse complement strand
GGGCACTGATGAGTGCTCCGGCCCCAGTTCTATCTCGCCACGGTTCTGTCTCGGCGAGCCGCTCAGTGCGAGTGGATACCCCGCGAGTACTCGAACACCCAGCCCACGAGCGCGATGACCGCGACGCAGAAACCGATGTAGAGCACCCACCAGCCCACGGCCAGGCCGAGGAAGCAGATCGCGGCGGAGCCGGCGATCGCCAGGGGCCACCAGCTCCAGGGCGCGTACACGCCCTGGTCGCCGGCGGCGTCCTCGATGTTGCCGTTCGGGTCGTCCTCGGGCCGGGCGTCGATGCGCCGGGCCGTCAGCGTCAGGTACGCGCCGATCATCGCGACCAGGCCACCGACGAGCGGCATGCCCAGGTAGCCCACGGGCTCCTGCCACTCGGTCATGAAGCCGTAGACCACACCGGCCAGGATGAAGAAGGGCGTTCCCCAGAGGAACAGCCGCGCCTCGATCTTCACTTGCTGGTCCCCTCGTCCGGCTGGTCAACGATGGTCGTGCTGCTCTGGCCCGAGTCGCCGCTGCCGTGCGCGGACCGCTGCTGGGCCTGCGTGTCCTGACCGCGCCGGTCGGCCTCGCCGTAGATGTTGTCGAGCAGACCGCGGTTGTACTCCGGGTGCTCCATGGCGACGACCTCGGGGTGGTGCAGGTCGAACGCCGGCGACTCCGAGCGGATGCGCGGGAGCGACGCGAAGTTGTGGCGCGGCGGCGGGCAGGACGTGGCCCACTCCAGGGAGCGGCCGTAGCCCCACGGGTCGTCGACCGTGACCTTGGGCGCCTTGCGCCAGGTGATGTAGACGTTCCAGAAGAACGGCAGCGTGGACGCCGCGAGGATGAACGCGCCGATGGTCGACACCTGGTTCTCCCAGGTGAAGCCCTCGTCCGGCATGTAGTCCGCGTAGCGGCGGGGCATGCCCTCGACACCCAGCCAGTGCTGGATGAGGAACGTGGTGTGGAAGCCGACGAAGAGCATCCAGAAGTGCACCTTGCCCAGGCGCTCCGACAGCATGCGGCCGGTCATCTTGGGCCACCAGAAGTAGAACCCGGCGAACATCGCGAACACGACGGTGCCGAAGACCACGTAGTGGAAGTGGGCGACCACGAAGTACGAGTCGGACAGCTGGAAGTCCAGGGCCGGGCTCGACAGGATGATGCCGGTCAGACCACCGAAGAGGAAGGTCACGAGGAAGCCGATGGACCAGAGCATCGGCGTCTCGAACGTGAGTTTCCCTCGCCAGAGCGTGCCGATCCAGTTGAAGAACTTCACGCCGGTCGGGACCGCGATGAGCATCGTCATGAACGCGAAGAACGGCAGCATGACGGCACCGGTCACGTACATGTGGTGCGCCCAGACCGTCACGGACAGCGCGGCGATCGCGATGGTCGCGTAGACCAGGCCGGTGTAGCCGAAGATCGGCTTGCGGCTGAAGACCGGGAAGATCTCGGACACGATGCCGAAGAACGGCAGCGCGATGATGTACACCTCGGGGTGGCCGAAGAACCAGAAGAGGTGCTGCCAGAGGATGGCGCCACCGTTCTCCGGGTTGAAGATCTGCGCGTCGAGACGACGGTCGGCACCCAGCGCGAACAGCGCGGCGGCCAGCGGCGGGAAGGCCATCAGCACCAGGAGGCTGGTGACCAGCGTGTTCCAGGTGAAGATCGGCATCCGGAACATGGTCATGCCCGGGGCGCGCATGGTGATGATCGTGGTGATGAAGTTGACCGCACCGAGGATCGTGCCGAAACCGGCCAGCGCCAGGCCGAAGACCCATAGGTCTCCGCCCAACCCTGGACTGTAGGTCGTGGTCGACAGCGGCGCGTACGCGAACCAGCCGAACGACGCGGCACCCTGCGGGGTGAGGAAGCCGGCCGTGGTGATGAGGCCACCGAACAGGAACAGCCAGTAGGCGAACATGTTCAGGCGCGGGAACGCGACGTCGGGCGCACCGATCTGGAGCGGCATGATCACGTTCGCGAAGCCCGCGAACAGCGGGGTGGCGAACAGCAGCAGCATCACGGTGCCGTGCATCGTGAAGAGCTGGTTGTACTGCTCCTTGCTCTGCACGAGCTGGATGCCGGGCTCGAAGAGCTCCGCGCGGATCAGCAGGGCCATGAGGCCGCCGATGCAGAAGAAGATGAACGAGGTGATCAGGTACAGGTACCCGATCGTCTTGTGGTCAGTGGAGGTGATCCACTTGATGATCGTCCGGCCGAGCGTCTGGCGCCCGGGTGCCAGACCCGGGATCAGCTCGGTCGTGGTCGCTGCGGCCATCAGTGCCCAGCCTCCTCTTCCGTGGTTTCCGCCGGGTTGTCGACCGGGCCGGCCGTGCGGGCGAGGTCCATGCCGAGCGATCCGGTCTGGCCCTTCGCCTCGAGGTCCGCCATGTGGGCGTCGTATTCCTCGGCGGACACGACCTTCACGTTGAAGAGCATGCCGGAGTGGAACTCACCGCAGAGCTCGGCGCACTTGCCGGCGTACGTGCCCTCGCGGGTCGGCGTCACCTGGAACGTGTTGGTCCGGTGCGGGATCATGTCCTGCTTGTACAGGAACGCGGGGATCCAGAACGAGTGGATGACGTCACGCGAGTCGAGCGTGAACTCCACGGTCTCGTTCACCGGCAGGTAGAGCGTCGGGAAGGACGTCGACGTGCCGACGGCGCCGTCGAGCTCGTCCTCCGCGGTCACGCTGCCGGGGTCCGCCTCGTGCTCGCCGTAGTCGTAGACGTTGGCGTCGAGGTAGTTGAAGTCCCAGCTCCACTGCTTGCCGACCACCTGGATGTGCTCGGTGGCGGTGCCGTCGACGGTCTTGATGGCCGTCACGTCGCGGTCGGTGTACCAGAACAGCACGAGGACCATGATGATCGGCACTGCCGTGTACATGAGCTCGAGCGGCAGGTGGTAGCGCGTCTGCACCGGGAGCTGGTGGTCGTCCTTGCGCTTCCGGTAGGCCGCGATGCACCACAGCATCAGGCCCCAGGTCACGATGCCCACGGCGAGGGCTGCGATCCACGAGCCCACCCAAAGGTCGGTGATGCGACCGGTCTGGTTAGTCACCTCCCCGTCGCTGTAGCCGGGCAGGTATCCGCGCTGGACGGATTCGCTTGCGCAGCCAGAGGCCAGCACTGCGACTGCGACGGCTAGAGCCGACGCACGCAGGATGGCCCGCCGGGTGCGGGTAGGTGACTTCGAGTGCAAGGGAGGCCTTTCACGTCTCGTCCGGCGCGTCGCACCGGTTTCCTCCCGAGCTCCACGCAGAACCTTCGTCCTCGATGGGATGCAGCCTAGCGCGCTCCGGGGCCTGATGATGCCCGGAACGGACCTCGCGGAACGTGACGCACTCCGCACACGAGGCACACGTCGGCGCTGTTCAGGACACCCGCCCAGGTCGTGTCAGAACGATCGCCGTGCCGGACCTGGGGGTACGGGTGCGAGGATCAGGTTGACGACGGCGGAGGCACGCCGCGAACCGCCGTCCGAACCCCGGATCAGACCCTCGTCAGACCCGTGCGGACCGCCGCGCGGACCCGCCCCCAGCAGCAGGAGGACGTGTGAGCCACGCCACCCCGGCCGACCCGGCCAGGTCCACCACCCCCGGCCGGGTGTACCTCGACAACGGCGGCCGCGCCCCGTGGCACCCGCTCGCCCGGCAGGCGTTCGAGCAGTCCCTGGCCGACGGCTGGGCCGACCCGCGCCGGCTGCACGCGGAGGGCCGCCGCGCGGCCCGGCTGCTCGACGCCGCGCGCGAGGCGATCGCCGCGGTGCTCGGCGCCCGGACCCAGGAGGTCCACCTCACGCCGGGCCACACCGCCTCCCTGCACGCGGCGGTCGCGTCGGCCGCCGCGGCCCGACGGCGCGCCGGCTCCGCCGTCGTGGTCGGTGCCGTGGAACGCGCCGCGGTGCTCCACGCCGCGCGGCTGGCCGGGGGTGGCGCGGCGCGGAGCCCCGTCCCCGTCGACCGGTTCGGGCGGGTCGACGCCGAGGCCATGGCCGCCGCCGTCCGGGCCCCCGGGGTCGCCCTGGCCGCACTGCAGCACGCGAACGGCGAGGTGGGCACCCTGCAGCCGGTCGAGGCCGTGCACGACGCCGCCCGCGCGGCCGGCGTCCCCCTGCTGGTCGACGCCGGGGCGAGCGTCGGGCACGTGGCGGTACCCGACCCCTGGGACCTGCTCGCCGCCGACCCGGCCGACTGGGGCGGCCCCGCGGGGATCGGCGTCCTCGCCGTCCGGCAGCGGGTACGCACCCTGGCCGTCGGCCCCGAGGACGAGGACCCGTGGGCCCCGGGCGGCGTCAGCGTGCCGCTCGCGTTCGCCGCCGCGGTGGCGCTGCAGGCCGTCGAGTCCGACCGCGTGGCGCAGGAGGCGCGGCGTCGGGCCCTCGTGGAGCGGGTGCGTGCCGAGGTGGCGCGCATCCCCGACGTCGAGGTGGTGGGCGACCCGGACGGCCGGCTCCCCCACGTCGCGACGTTCTCGTTCCTCTACGTGGACGGCGAGGCGCTGGTCACGGAGCTGGACCGGCACGGGTTCGCCGTCGGCTCCGGCTCGGCGTGCACCGCGAGCACGCTGGAGCCGTCGCACGTGCTGGCGGCGATGGGCGTGCTCACGCACGGCAACGTGCGGATCGCCCTGGACCGGTCCACGACGGCCGAGGAGGTCGAGCGGTTCCTCGCGGTGCTGCCCGGCGCCGTGGCACGGGTCCGGGAGATGCTGGGTGTCGGTGGCCTGTGACGGCCCGCGCCTCCCGCACGTGTCAGACACACAGGTCACTAGAGTGACCTGTGTGTCTGACACGCTGGTGGACGCTCGCGGGCTGCGCTGCCCGCTGCCCGTGATCCGGCTCGCCGCGGTCGCGAAGGACCTGCCGGCGGGCACCGAGCTGACGGTCCTGTCGACCGATCCCGCCGCCAAGCACGACGTGCCCGCGTGGTGCCGCATGCGCGGTCACGAGCACGTGGGAACCCGGGAGCACCGGGCAGGGAGCTCGGCCGGGGGCTCAGCCGACGGCGAGGACTGGGACGGCTGGTCGGTCACGGTGCGCCTCGGCTGACCGGCGCGGACGCGCCAGGCAATGACTTCGGTCCCTTGCTCCGAGACCGGTCAGTCAACCGACCGGTCTCGATACAACCGACCGATCTCGCACGCGGCGGCCCCTGTGCCCAAGCACGACGGCGGGCCGGTCACCTTGTGGTGCCC
>NZ_JBHVEG010000279.1:0-5231 GCF_042802395.1 Promicromonospora sp. NPDC057488 | reverse complement strand
CTCGGCCGCCTGCTCCTTGGCCGCCTCCAGCGCGATTCGACCGGCCGCGAGCTCGCCCTCCAGTCGCGCGGCCGACACGTCGGCGGCGGCCCGTCCAGCCTCGGCGGCGGCCCGGTCCCGGTTCGCCTGCGCGACGTCGCCCCGGGCGGCCTCCAGCGCGGCGCGCACGTCCGTCAGGGACTCCCGCAGGCCGACGGCGGCGCCCTCGGCCTGAGCGCGGGCGGACTCGGCCTCGGACCGGGCGCGCTCGGCAGCCGTGGCCGCGGCCCGGTCCTGCGCGAGCTCGTCGCGCACCGCCGCCAGCGCCTGCTGGGCGGCGACGAGCTCACCCTCCAGGCGGGCGGCCGACGTCGCCGCCTCGGCCCGGGCCTCCTCGGCCGCTCCCCGCTCGTCCTGGGCGCTGCGCACGTGCTCCCGCGCGGTCTCCAGGAGCGCACGGAACTGCGCGAGCTCGGCGTCGGCCTCGTCCACGCGCGCCGCCAGGGCGTCCGCCTCGCCGACGACGGCGGTCAGCGCCTCGTCCGACGCCGCGATGGCCGCCTCGTGCTCCGCGCGTGCCGCCCCGACCGCCGCACCCCACAGCGCCGCCAAGCCCTGGTCCGCCAGCGCGCTCACCGCGGAGGGGAGCTCGGGGAGCGCCGAGCGGGCGTCGCTCTCGGCAGTCCTCGTCTCGCGCCACTCCCGCAGGTACTTCGTGGCGGTCGCGTTCGAGCACCCGGCGCGCTCGCGCACGTTCGTCACCGTGACCGCCGCACCCTCGGCCACCAGGGCGTCCGCCGCCTGGAAGACCCGTTCCTTGTCCCGCACGTTGTTCCCCGCTCAGGTCGTCGTGTTGATGTCCGCGATCGGACGCCGGCTGATCGCCGGGCCCCCTCTTTTTCACGGTCGTTTCACTGCTCGTAGTAGTCCGAGTAGTAGCGCAATACTACTACTACTCTCGCCCCACAAAGTACGCACCCGCTTTCCTGAAGCGGGTGCGTAGTGAGTCCAGGAGTGGCTAGATATCAACGATCCGGGCCGTTCAAGAGGGCACTACTCCGCGCTCAGAGAGCAGATAGTGAGCAGCGAATCCACGGCGGATCCGGCTCAGATCACCGGCCGGGGTGGGCGTGACTCCCGCTCGGTGACTCTCGTTCCGTGGCGACCGCGGAGGCGGACAGGAGGGTCGCAGCGGCCAGGCCGCCCCAGAGAGCTGCCGGGCCGTGGGCCGCGAGAGCGGTGATGACCGCCGGGGAGACCGCGAGACCGAAACCCGTCGAGAGCTGGAACCGCGCGAGCGCGCGCCCCAGGGCGTGAGCCGGCGCGAGGACGGTGACGAGCGCGGTGGCGCTGCCGGCATAGACGATCTCCCCGAGGGTGCAGACCACGGACACCACGACGACGGCGAGAGCGGCCCAGCCCTGGCCGAGCGCGGTGGCCACGAGGAAGCCCACGTAGGACACCGCGAGCACCACGCCGGCCAACGCCAGCACGGTCCTTCGGTCGAACCGGGCCATCAGGACGGTGACCGGGACCTGCAGGGTGACCACCAGCACCGTGTTGGTCACGAAGACGACCCCGGACCACACGGGGGACACGTGCAGCTGGGTGACCAGGACCAGCGGGAGCGCGATCTCGGGGACGTTGAGGCAGAAGGCGTAGACCACGTTGGCGGCCAGCAGCGCGCGCATGCGGGGCGCCGACGAGCCGGTCCCGTCCCTGCCCGCGGCCCCGCTCCCGCCCATGGCCGGATCCGCCGACACCCGTGCGCGCAGCCGGACCGACCACGCCAGCGCCGCCGCGGTGAGGTACGCGAGACCGGTTCCGACGGCCAGCGCCTGCAGCACGGTGGTGCCGCCCGCCAGGCATGCGGTGGCCAGCAGCGCGCCTACGCCCAGGCCCGCGTTGCGCAGGGCTCGGCCCGCGGCGAGAGCGGCGTCGCGCTCCCGGCCGTGGGCCACCGTCGCGACGAGGGCCGCGTGGGCGGCCGGCCAGGCCTGGTTGCCGATGCCGAGGAACAGCGCCGCCACCGCGAACGGCCAGACCTGTCCCGGCGGGCTGACCAGCAGCAGCGCCACGCCCAGCACCCGCACCAGCATCGACGCCGCCACGACGGTGCTGCGCGCGCCCCGGTCCAGCCAGCGGCCGACGGCGGGCATGCACACCAGGCCCACGACGATGCCGGCCGTCATGGCGATGCCGGTAGCCGGCGCGGACAGCCGCAGCACGGTCACCCCGTAGAGCAGCAGGAAGGGCCGCATCAGGCCGGTGCCGAGCGCGTCCACCGCCAGGGCGGCGGCATAGCGGGGACCTCCGGAGGCCCGGACGAGGGCGCGGAGCTTGATCTTCGTGGTCGCCATGGCGCCAACGGTCCGTCCGTCCACCGAGCCGGCCACGTCGGTTGACGGACTCCGTCAACCGACGCCGTCGTCGGCCGTGCGGTCGGTGATGATGTGGGGGTGACGCTGAGGATCGACATCGGCGGCCTGCCGGCCGAGCGGCTGAGGTTCGCCGCCTCCCCGCTGGCCGAGCTGACCGCGATGCTGCACGTGCTGGCCGAACCCGGGCACCATCCGCGGCTCGCCGGCTGGGCCGGCGGTGTCTGGGCCGGGCTGCGGCCCGGGCTGGCCGAGCGGCTGCGGGAGGCGGAGTTCCTCTGGCGCTCGTCACGAGCCGACTTCCTGGTCCCCTCCCGTCCCCGGCCCACCCTCGTCGAGGAGCTGGACGACGTGGACCGGATCGACGACGAGACGTACGTGACCTCCGCGCTCGTCACCACGTGCGGCAGCAACCGGGTCCACTTCGGCACGCCGTCGCCGCTGGCCGACGCGACGGCGCGGGAGCGGGCCCTGGACCTGGCCCAGGCCCGCGGCCCGCTGCAGGAGGCCTTCGCGGAGCGGCTGCTCGCGGATCCGGCCGCCGTGCGGGCGCGGGTTCGGCACACCCTCGAACAGTGCGCCGACGCCTTCTTCGACGCGGCCTGGTCGAGCATCGCGGTGCGGCTGGCCACCGACCTCCGCCTGAAGAACGACCTGCTGCGGCGCCAGGGCGCCGGGGCGGCCCTCGCCTCGGTCTCCGACGCGGTCACCCTGGCGCCCGGCGGCGACAGCATCGTCGTGGACCAGCTGCAGGACAACGCGACCGCCGCCCGCGGCACCGGGCTCACCTTCGTCCCGAGCGTCTTCGGCCGCCCGCACCTGATGGTGGTGCACGCGGCCGGGTGGCAGCCGGTGGTGCAGTACCCCGTGGCAGAGCAGACGCCGGCGCCGCCGCCCTCGCTGGAAGCAGTCACGCTGCGGCTGGAGGCCCTCGCGCACCCGCTGCGGCTCCGGCTGCTGCGCACCCTGGCCCGCGGCCCGCACACCACGGGCGAGCTGGCCCACGCCTGGGAGGTGACGTCCCCGGAGGTATCCCGCCACCTCGCCGTCCTGCGCCAGGCCGGGCTGGTCACGGGCCGACGGCGCGGCCGCTACGTGCACTACACGCTCGACGTCCAGGCGATGACGACGGTGGGCACGGACCTGCTCGCGGCCGTGCTGCGCTGACGTCAGGACGGATAGCGGCGAGGGACAGCGTCAGGAGCGCCAGGCACCCGCTGCTGCGGCCCGCACGACGTACTCCTCGAAGGCTCGGGGCGGGCGGCCCAGCACGGTCTCGACGTCGTCGGTCGGCTCGGCCAGCAGCCCCCGCTCCATCAGCACGAACATCTCGGCGACGTGGTGGGCGTCGTCCGAGCTCAGGCCCGCCTCGACAAGTGCCGCGCGGTACTCGGCGCTGGAGATCTGCCGGTAGGTGATGGGCAGGTCGGAGGCCCGGGAGATCAGCTCGACGGCGCCGGAGAAGGTCACCCCGCGCGGCCCGGTCAGCTCGTAGGTGCGCCCGCCATGGCGCCCGGGTTCGGCCAGCACCGCCGCCGCGACGTCGGCGACGTCCTCGACGTCGACGAACGGCTCCGGGACGCTCCCCGCCGGGAGCGCCAGCTCGCCGGCGACCAGCGGGGCGTGGAAGAGGTCCTCGTCGAAGTTCTGGTCGAAGTTCGACGCGCGCAGCACCGTCCACTCCAGGGCCGAGCGCCGCACGGCGTCCTCGGCCGAGCGCATGTCCAGCCCGAACGGGGAGTCGCCCCAGGTGTCGGCGCCGCGGCCGGAGAGCAGGACCAGGCGTCGCACGCCGGCGGCCTCGGCGCGGGCCGCGAACTCGTGGACCGGCCCGGGCACGGAGGGCGGCACCACGTAGACGGCGCTGACGTCCTGCAGCACCGGGTCCCAGCCGCTCGGGTCGGACCAGTCGAAGGGCGCCCGGCTGGACCGTGAGGCGGCACGTACCCGCGTGCCACGCAGCCGCAGCCGGGCGGCGACCCGCCGGCCGGTCTTGCCGGTGGCACCGAGGACGAGGGTGATGTCGTTGCTCATGTCACCGATCCAACGGCACCCGCTCGGACGAATCCATGGGTAAAGCGCCGGATCGCATGGGTGATCGTCTAGCCTCGGTGGGATGGACGCCTTCAGTGACCTGATCCGCGGGGTGCGGGCCCATGGCTCCCTGTTCGGCAGCTCGACGCTGTCCCCGCCCTGGTCCCTGCACTTCGTGGACGGTGCGCCGCTGACCCTGTGCACCGTCCTGGGCGGCGACGGGTGGATCGTGCCCGAGCACGGTCCGGCCGTGCCGCTCCGCGCCGGCGAGACGATCGTCGTGCGCGGCCCCGAGACGTTCACCTTCGTCGACGAGGTCGGGACATCGGCCGAGCCGGTCGCGTGCGGCGAGTTCTGCGCGACGCCGGAGCTGGGTGGGACCCGGCACCGGCTCGGCTGGCACGACGACGGCGCCGCCCCGGGCGGGAGCGCCGGGAGCGCCGCGACCACCCTGATCGTCGGTGCCTACCCGGTGCACGGCGAGATCAGCCGGCGCCTGCTGGACGCACTGCCGGTGGTGCTGCGCGTGGGCGCCGGGGGCACGTGCGACCCCGTGCTGGAGCACCTCGCCGCCGAGGTCGCCGTCGACACCCCGGGCCAGCAGGTGGTGCTCGACCGGCTCCTGGACTGGATGCTGGTGTGCACGCTGCGCGACTGGTTCGACCGGCCCGGCGGCGAGCCCCCGCGCTGGTGGGCCGCGCAGCGGGACCCGGTGGTCGGCGACGCGCTGCGCCTGCTGCACGCCGAGCCGGCGGCGCCCTGGACGGTCGGGTCGCTGGCCGACCGGACCGGCGTCTCGCGCTCCACCCTGGCGAAGCGGTTCGCCGACCAGGTCGGCGA
>NZ_JBHVEG010000278.1:0-5265 GCF_042802395.1 Promicromonospora sp. NPDC057488 | reverse complement strand
GGTCGGCACAGGGCTGTGCCGACCTCGATGCAAACTGCCGAACGGTCAGGAAAGTGCCGACCCGACCGACCTGACGGATATCTACCCCGTAAGCGACTTGCCTGTTACTGTTTCACCCTCAGTACGGCGACGGCGCCGTCCTGACGGCGGAGCCGCGGCCTCGCCCTGGCCCTCCGGGAGGTCTCGTGCGACGCATCAGACGAACGGCGGTCCTCGTGACCGCGCTGCTGGCCCTGGGCCTGGGCGGCACGGCACTGGTGGTACCGGCGTCGGCCGCGGACGGCGCGACCCAGGCCCTGCCCGAACCCACGCTCCCCACGCCGGAGTCCGACGTGAACGCGACCGGGACGCCGTTCACCGGCACCCGGCCCGACGGGACGGTGTACGGCCTGATCGACGCGCACAGCCACCTGTTCATGCAGGACGGCATGGGCGGCGCCGCCGTCTGCGGCAAGGTGTTCTCGGAGCAGGGGATCGAGACGGCGCTGCGGGACTGCCCGTCGCACGAGCCGCACGGCCTCGGCGCACTGCTGGAGAACCTGACCCGGGACGGCTCCCCCATCGGCACGCACGACACGGCCGGCTGGCCCACCTTCGCGGACTGGCCCGCCCACGACTCCCTGACGCACCAGCAGATGTACTACCGCTGGGTGGAGCGGGCGTGGCGCGGCGGGCAGCGCGTGCTCGTCAACGACCTGGTCACCAACGGCCTGCTGTGCTCGATCAACCCGGGCACCTACCAGAGCTGCGGCGAGATGACGGCGATCCGCCGCCAGGCGCAGGACACGTACGACCTCCAGGACTACGTCGACGAGCAGTACGGCGGACCGGGCCGCGGCTGGTTCCGGGTGGTGACCAGCAGCGCGCAGGCACGGCAGGTGATCGAGGAGGGCAAGCTCGCCGTCGTGCTCGGCGTGGAGACGTCGGAGCCGTTCGGCTGCAAGCAGACCCTGCGCATCCCGGGCTGCTCGCGGGGGGACATCGACGCCGGGCTCGACGAGCTCTACGACCTCGGCGTGCGCTCGATGTACCTGTGCCACAAGTTCGACAACGCACTGTGCGGCGTGCGGTTCGACCAGGGCACCCTGGGCACCGTCATCAACGCCGGCCAGTTCCTGTCCACGGGCACCTGGTGGGACGCGCGCTCCTGCCCCGCGGACCAGCCGCACGACAACAACCCGGGCAACGGCGAGCTGCCGCCCGAGCTGGAGGACGACCTGCCGCCCGTCCTGCCCCTCTACCCGCCGGGCACGGTCTGCAACACCCGCGGCCTGACGGGGCTGGGCGCCTACGCCGTCCGCGGCCTGGTCGAGCGCAACATGATGGTCGAGGTCGACCACATGAGCGCGAAGGCGGCCGGCCAGACCCTCGACCTCCTGGAGGACGAGGACTACCCCGGCGTGCTGTCGACGCACTCCTGGATGGACGAGAGCTACCTGGACCGGCTCTACGCGCTGGGCGGGTTCGCCACGATCTACGGCCACGCCACCGAGGAGCTCGTCGCGGAGTACGAGCGCACCGCGCCCGTCAGGGACCGGTACGGCGCGGGGATCGGGTTCGGCTTCGACATGAACGGGTTCGGTGGCACGCCGCCGCCCCGCGCGGACGCCGCGGCGAACCCCGTCGTCTACCCGTTCCGGTCGTTCGACGGCGGGACGCTGCTCGACCGGCAGACCACCGGCGAGCGCACCTGGGACGTCAACGTCGACGGCGTGGCGCACTACGGGCTGGTGCCCGACTACGTGGAGGACCTGCGACTCGTGGGCGGCCAGGACCTCGTCGACGACCTGGCGCGCGGCCCCGAGAGCTACCTGACCACCTGGGCCGGCGCGGAGGCGCACTGACCCGCCGCACGTGTCAGACACACAGGTCCCCCGGGTGATCTGTGTGTCTGACACAGCTAGGTGGCACCGCGCCTCACCCGGGTGAACAAAGCAGTTCACCCCTGTTCGACAAGTCGTCACCCCGGACCTCCGCCGTAGCCTGAGCGACATGTCAGGGCTCCTCCGCGCCGCCCCGGGAGAGACCGGCACGCAGGCCGGATCTCCGTCCGCCGACCGACCCAGCACGCGATCAGCCGGCGGTTCGGGCACGCGGTCAGGCGGCCGGTCCGACGCCGCCCGCCGCCGCGCGGGACGGGTCTCGTCCACCGTCGTGACGCTCGGGGTCGTGAGCTTCCTGACGGACGTCTCCTCCGAGGCCGTCACCGCGATCCTGCCGCTGTACGTCACCGCGGCGCTCGGCCTGTCGGTGGTCGCGTACGGCGTCGTCGACGGGCTGGTGCAGGGCGCGGGAGCCCTGGTCCGGGTGGCGGGCGGCTGGGCCTCGGACCGGACCGACCGGCCCAAGTGGGTCGCCGCCGTCGGCTACGGGCTCTCCGCCCTGACCCGGGTGGGCCTGCTGTTCGCCGCCGGCCTCCCGGCGATCGCGAGCCTCGTCGTGACGGACCGGGTCGGCAAGGGCGTGCGGACGGCGCCGCGTGACGCCCTGATCGCGGCGTCCGCCAACCCGCGGAACCTCGGGCGGTCCTTCGGCGTGCACCGGGCGCTGGACACCGCGGGGGCCGCCCTGGGCCCGCTGCTCGCGTTCCTCGTGCTCTGGGCCATCCCGGACGGCTACACGACCGTCTTCGTGATCTCGCTCGGCGCCGCCGTGCTCGGCGTGGGCGCCCTCGTGTTCCTGGTCCCGGACCTGCGGCCCCGGCAGGCGGCCTGGCTCCGCACCCACCGCACCCGCCAGGACCGCGGGCTGCCCAAGTGCAAGGGCTGCACGTGCGAGGCGCCCGGGGGCCTGCAGCTCACCGGGCGGCCGTTCTCGTGGGGCTTCCTGCGCCGGGGCGCCACGGTGCGGATCCTCGTCGTCGCCGGGCTGCTGGGCCTGCTGACGGTCGGCGACGGGTTCGTCTACCTCGCGCTGCAGGACCGCGACGGGTTCGCGACCCAGTGGTTCCCGCTGCTGTACGTGGGCACCAACGCCGTCTACATGCTGCTCGCCGCGCCCGTGGGCCGGTTCGCCGACCGGTTCGGCCGGGCGCGCGTGCTTGTCTGGGGGCACGTGCTGCTCGCGGCCGCGTACGCCTGCGCGGCCGCCCCGTTCGCGGGCGCGACGACGACGGTGGTCGCCCTGGTCCTGCTCGGCGCCTTCTACGCCGCGACCGACGGCGTGCTCTCCGCGCTGACCAGTGCGCTCGTGCCCGCCGACGTACGGGGCACCGCGATCGGCACCGCGCAGACGGTCACCGCCGTCGCGCGGATGGCGGCCTCGGCCGGGTTCGGCGTGCTCTGGTACGCCGCCGGCCGGGTGGACGCGCTGTGGATCGCCACGGCGGCCCTCGTGATCGCCGTCCCGGTCTGCGCCTTCCTGCTGCGGAGGTCGGCGGCATGAGCGCGCCGCCCACCCACCGCCGCCGGACGGCGTTCGCCGTGCTCACCGTCGCGGTCCTGGCCGGCACCGGCTGGTTCGTCACCACCGAGGTGCTGCGCGCCCGGGCCGAGCAGGCCGCCCCGAGCGCGGTCGAGGTGGCCGAGGACGTGCTGGCCGGCCCGCACGTGCTGTTCCGCGGCACCGCGCCCGGCGACCTGTACGGCCGGGTGTCCGCCGTCGCCCTGGACGACCTGTCGGGCCCCCGCGAGGTGACGCCCGTCGTCTGCGACCGGGTGGACTCCGACGGCGAGACGACCGTCTGCCTGCACACCCGCCGCGGCGTCGTCACCACCTACCAGGCCGAGGTGCTCGACGGCACCTGGCAGACCACCGCGAGCTGGCCCCTGCCGGGCATCCCGAGCCGCACCCGGCTCTCGCCGGACGGCCTGGTGGCCACCACCGCGTTCGTCTCGGGCCACTCCTACGCGACCACGGGCTTCTCCACCGAGACCACGGTGCACCGCGCCGACGGGTCGGACGTGTCCGGCAACCTCGAGGACTTCACGCTGGTGGTCGACGGCGAGCGGATCGCCCCCGTGGACCGGAACGTGTGGGGCGTGACCTTCGCGGACGGGCGGACCTTCTACGCCACGGTCCAGTCGCAGTCGCTGGGCCGCACCTGGCTCGTGCGGGGCGACCTCACCGACCGCACGCTGGTGACGCTGCTCGACGGCGTGGAGTGCCCCTCCCTGTCGCCGGACGGGACCCGGCTGGCCTTCAAGCACGACGCCCGCGAGCCCGGTACGGCCACGCCGCACTGGACCCCGGCGGTGCTCGACCTCGACACGATGGCGATCACCGTGCTCGACACCGAGGACCGGAACGTCGACGACCAGATCACCTGGCTCGACGACGCCACCCTCCTCTACGGGTTGCCCCGCGCCGACGAGCCGGGCACCACCGACGTCTGGGCCCTGCCCGCGGACGGCGCGACCGATCCGGTGGTCGCCATCCCGCAGGCCTGGTCCCCGAGCGTGGTCAGGGGATGACGCGATGTACCGCAACCACAGGAACCAGGACGGCCCGACGCCGCCCGCGCCCGGCCGGCGCACGGCACGGCGGCGCACCACGGCACCGCTGCTGGTCGCCGCGCCGCTGCTGGCCGCGGCACTGACGCTGACGGCCTGCACGAGCGCGCCCGAGGCGAGCGAGGGCCCGGACGACGCCGCGGCGTCGGCGAGCCCCGGCGCGGCCTCGGCCTCGCCGTCGGGCAAGGCGTCCGGCAAGCCGAAGGACGGCGACCCGGGCGCGGCGCCGAGCCCGAGCACCGCGCCCAGCACCGCGCCCACGAGATCCGGGGGCACGGCGCCCATGCCCGACGGGGGCAGCGGCGGGCAGAGCGGCGGCGACGGCAGCGAGGTGGTGCCGCCCGAGTCGGGTGACGGCACCGGCGACGGCCTGGGCGACACCGCGATCCCGGCCGCCGGCCGGCTCGCCGCGGCGCCCCGCACGGGCAGCGCCTCCGGCCTCGTGGCCGGCTTCCCCGAGGACGTCGTACTGGTCCCATCGGGCGCCGACGTGGCCTCCAGCTCCGTGACGGGGGCGGACGGCCGCTTCCAGGTGACCCTCGACGCGAAGGTCGCCGCCGGCTGCACCGACGTGCTGCTCGACTACCGGTCCTGGTTCACGACGGGCGGGTTCACCGAGCAGGACACGACCGCCCGGCCCGGCCGCACGGAGGTCGAGCTCGCCCGCAAGGGCGAGAGCGTCCTGCTCACCGCCACCAAGGACGGCAAGTCCTGCACGGTCACGGTGTTCGCCACGCTGCGGGAGCGCTGACGCGGCAGGCACAGCGCCGACGAACAGACCACAGCGCCGAAGAAGGAGGGGGCGCCGCCCGGC
>NZ_JBHVEG010000277.1:0-5377 GCF_042802395.1 Promicromonospora sp. NPDC057488 | reverse complement strand
GTGGGACTCTGGCGGACATGAGCATCATCCGCACGCCCGAGCCGGCCCAGGCGACCGGCGCCTGGGCCGAGCAGTACGCCGGGGACCTCAAGGCCCTCGGCTACGTGCCGAGCCACACCCGGGTGATGGCCACCAGCCCCCAGGCGCACCAGGCGTTCGAGGACCTCACCCGTGCCGTCGCGCAGAGCATCGGGCTGCGCCTGTACGAGCTGGTCACCCTCGCCGCCGCGGGCGCCATCGGCTCCGAGGCGTGCCGCCTGGCCCACGGCCGCAGGTCCCGCGGCGTGTTCGACGACGCCCAGCTCGAACGCATCGCGCTGGACTACCACGCCGCCGGCCTGACCGAGCTGGAGGTCGCGGCCATGGAGCTCGCCGAGAGGATCAGCGGCGACTCGGCCTCGATCACCGAGCAGGACACCCTGCGGCTGCGCGAGCTGGGCCTGGACGACCGGCAGATCGTCGACGTCGTCCTGGCCGCGGCGGCGCGCAACTACTTCAGCCGCGCGCTGCACGCCCTGGCCGTGGTGCCCGACGTGCCGCCGGACCTGCCCGAGAGCCTCCGCGAGGCACTCCTGACGGGGCTGCCGACGGCGGGCGACCGCTAGGCCGCGCAGGGGCTGCTCGCGCGAGCGGCCGCCTCCAGCGCCGGGTCCGGGCGGCTGGCCGCCAGCACGAGCGACCGACGCCTCGCCAGGTCACGCACCTTGCCGAGCGCGTCGCACCGCTCCATCAGGTACACCCCCGACCAGGGGCCGCGCGGGGCGCCGTCGGCCGCCGCGAGGATCGACCGCTGCGCCGTCCACCGCTCCCAGTGCCGCACGAACTCGTCCGGCTGCACCACGCGGCCCCGGTCGAGCTGACCGTCCAGCGCGTCCGCCAGGGAGACGTCCACGGCGACCAGCACCGGGTCCCAGCCGAACCACCGGGCGGTCCTGCCCAGCAGCTCGCGGCGGCGCTCGCGGGTAGCGGTGTCGTGCAGCAGCAGGGGGCCGGTCGCGCGCGGGCCGCGCACCAGGTGCAGCACGGTCGCCAGCAGGTGCAGGGTGTGCGCCGCCCACCGGTAGGCGCCGTACGGCACCCACGACGGCAGGCGCGCGGCCAGCCGGCGCCGGTGCCGGTCGGGATCGAGCACCACGGCGCGCGGAACCTCCTTGGCCACCTGGGCCAGCAGGGTGCTCTTGCCCGCCCCGGGCACCCCGCCGACGACGACCAGCAGGGGGCCGGGCGCACGGGCGGGACGGACGGCGTCGGCAGCCTTGTCGGCAGGCTTGTCGGCGGCGGTGCCGACCTCGGGCGAGCCGGAAGGATCAGGCGAGTCGGGAACAGGGCGCGGCCGGGGGAGTACAGCGGGTGTCGTCACGTGGTCCTCCATACGTAGGGGGCCGGGTGAGCAGCATCGCGCGAGCCGATCCGGAAACACCGGGAACGCCCTGAGAAGGCGCTGGACCGGGAGCACGGACCGGGATGTCGAGCCAGGGAGACCGGCGTGCGCGAACGCGCACCGGAAGTGATAGCGGGAGTCGGAAGATTCCCTGGGCCGCAGACATCGGACAGTTGCTCGTTACTATCCCCTTAACGGCATATAGGGCCCGTTTTGTTCCCGGTCAGAGGCTCCGACCTGCGGTGTTGTTGCGGAGTTCCTGTGTTCCCCGAGATCGCGGTGTCCCCGTCGCGGCGTCCCGGTCGCCGTGTCCCGGTCGCCGTGTCCCGGTCGCCGTGTCCCGTGGAGCTCAGGTGACGAGACCGATCTCGTGACGACGGAGGCACCCCGTGGCAATATCGCACTCGTGACCAGCATCGCCGTCGACGCCGACCACCTGCGCGACCTCGCGCTCCTGCGCCGCGTGCGCGACCGCATGGACCGTGAGTACACCCAGCCCCTGGACGTCGCGGCGCTCGCGGCGGGGGTGCACATGTCGGCGGGGCACCTCTCCCGGCAGTTCAAGGCGGCCTACGGCGAGTCGCCGTACAGCTACCTGATGACCCGGCGGATCGAGCGCGCGATGATGCTGCTGCGCCGGGGTGACCTGAGCGTGACCGAGGTCTGCTTCGCGGTGGGCTGCTCGTCGCTGGGCACGTTCAGCACGCGCTTCACCGAGCTGGTCGGGGTGCCGCCGAGCGTGTACCGCAACGACCCGCAGCTCGCGTCCACCCAGGTCGATCCGGCGGGTCTGCCCGCGTGCATCGCCAAGCAGGTGACCAGGCCAGTCAGGAATCGAGAAGCGCAACCCCCGCGGCCGGACCTAACGTGACGCTCATGAGCACACAGCCGAGCAAGAGCACGGGCCTGACGATCCACCAGACGTTCCTGCCGCACACCGACCCGGAGGCGTCGCTGGCGTTCTACCGCGACGCGCTGGGCTTCGAGGTCTTCCTCGACGTCGGGCAGGGCGACATGCGCTGGATCACGGTGGGACCTGCCGACCAGCCGGACACCTCGATCGTGCTGACCCCGCCGGGGGCCGACCCGGGGGTCACCGACGCCGAGCGCCGCACCGTCGCGGAGATGATGGCCAAGGGCACCTACGCGGCCGTGATCCTGGGCGCCACCGACCTGGAGGCGACGTTCGAGCGGGTGCAGGCCACCGGCGCGGAGGTGATGCAGGAGCCCGTGGACCAGCCCTACGGCTTCCGCGACTGCGCGTTCCGCGACCCGGCCGGCAACACCGTCCGCATCAAGCAGCTCTGAGCACCGCATGTGCGTCCCAGGGCTGGCCGCCTACCTCCGGGCGTCCGCGCTGACCGAGCTGACCGAACCCGCCGAAGTCACCGAGCTGACCGGCGCCGGACCTGCCGGCAACGCCGGGCCGGTCGACGAGGACCGCCCCCTCGTGCCCGCAGCACGGACCACTGCCACACGTACGACTGCCACACGTACCACTGCCACGGAAGGCCGAGCATGAACGCGGCGAGCACCACCACCAGCACGACCACCCCGGTGGACGCGGCGTCGTCCGCCACCGGCACCTCCACCCATCCGGCCGACAGCCACGACCTGATCCGGGTGCACGGTGCCCGGGAGAACAACCTGCAGGACGTGGACCTGCAGATCCCGAAGCGCCGCCTGACGGTGTTCACCGGGGTCTCCGGCTCGGGCAAGAGCTCGCTGGTGTTCGCGACCATCGCCGCGGAGTCGCAGCGGATGATCAACGAGACCTACAGCGCGTTCGTGCAGGGCATGATGCCGTCGCTGTCGCGGCCTGACGTCGACCTGCTGGAGGGGCTGACCACCGCGATCGTCGTGGACCAGGAGCGGCTCGGGGCCAACCCGCGCTCCACGCTCGGCACGGTGACCGACACCAACGCGCTGCTGCGGCTGCTGTTCAGCCGCCTGGGCACGCCGTCGGCCGGTCCCGCCGTGGCGTACTCGTTCAACATCCCGGCCCGCAAGGCCAGCGGCGTGATGACGTCGGCCACGGGCGAGAAGCAGATCGTGCGCGAGGCCGTCTACCACGGCGGCATGTGCCCGCGGTGCGAGGGCCGGGGCACGGTCTCGGACATCGACCTGAGCGAGCTGGTCGACGAGGACAAGTCGCTCAACGAGGGCGCCATCACCGTGCCCGGGTACAAGGCGGGCGGCTGGTCGGTGCGGTTCTTCACCGAGTCCGGGTACCTGGACGGCGACAAGAAGGTGCGCGACTACAACGAGACCGAGCGGCACGACTTCCTGTACCGCGACGCGACCAAGCGCAAGATCGGCGGCGCGAACCTGACCTACGAGGGCCTGGTGCCCCAGGTGCGGCGCTCGATGCTCGCCAAGGACCGCGACGCCCTCCAGCCCCACCTGCGGGCCTTCGTGGACCGCGCCGTCACGTTCATCACCTGCCCCGACTGCGGCGGCACCCGCCTGGCCCAGGCCGCCCTGGCCTCGAAGATCCGGGGCATCAACATCGCCGAGGCGTGCGCCATGCAGATCGGTGACCTGGCGCAGTGGGTGCGCGAGCTGGACGAGCCGTCCGTCGCGCCGCTGCTGAGCAACCTGCAGCACCTGCTCGACAAGTTCACCGAGATCGGCCTGGGCTACCTGTCCCTGGACCGGCCCTCGGGCACGCTGTCCGGCGGCGAGGCGCAGCGCACCAAGCTGATCAGCCACCTCGGCTCCGCCCTGACCGACATCACGTACGTGTTCGACGAGCCGACCATCGGCCTGCACCCGCACGACATCCAGCGCATGAACGACCTGCTGCTCCAGCTGCGCGACAAGGGCAACACCGTGCTGGTCGTCGAGCACAAGCCCGAGACCATCGCGATCGCCGACCACGTCGTCGACCTCGGCCCCGGCGCCGGCAGTGCGGGCGGCACCATCTGCTTCGAGGGCACGGTCCAGGAGCTGCACGCCAGCGACACCCTGACCGGCCGCCACCTGGAGGACCGCGCCGCCCTCAAGGACTCCCCGCGCACCGCCACCGGCGCCCTGGAGATCCGCGGCGCGAGCACCCACAACCTGCAGGGCGTCGACGTCGACGTGCCGCTCGGCGTGGTGTGCGTCGTCACGGGCGTGGCGGGCTCCGGCAAGAGCTCCCTGATCCACGGCAGCCTCGCCGGGCGCGACGGCGTCGTCGTGGTGGACCAGTCCGCGATCAAGGGCTCGCGCCGCTCCAACCCCGCCACCTACACCGGGCTGCTCGAACCCGTGCGCAAGGCGTTCGCGAAGGCCAACGGCGTCAAGCCCGCCCTGTTCAGCGCGAACTCCGAGGGCGCCTGCCCCACCTGCAACGGCGCCGGCGTCGTCTACACCCAGCTCGGGTTCATGGACACCGTGGCCACCACGTGCGAGGAGTGCGAGGGCAAGCGGTTCCAGGCCGCCGTCCTGGAGTACCGCCTGGGCGGCAAGGACATCGCCGAGGTGCTCGCGATGTCGGTGGCCGAGGCCGAGGAGTACTTCTCCGCCGGCGAGGCCCGCACCCCCGCCGCGCACAAGATCCTCGCGCGCCTGGCCGACGTCGGCCTCGGGTACCTCAAGATCGGCCAGCCCCTGACCACGCTGTCCGGCGGCGAGCGCCAGCGCCTCAAGCTCGCCACCTACCTGGGCGAGGACGGCGGCGTGTACGTCCTGGACGAGCCGACCGCGGGCCTGCACCTGGCCGACGTCGCCAACCTCCTGGCCCTGCTGGACCGCCTCGTGGAGTCCGGCAAGTCCGTCGTCGTCATCGAGCACCACCAGGCCGTCATGGCGCACGCCGACTGGATCATCGACCTCGGCCCCGGCGCCGGGCACGACGGCGGCCGCGTCGTCTTCGAGGGCACACCGGCCGACCTGGTGGCCCAGGCGGTCACGGGGGACGCGACCCTGACCGGGGAGCACCTGGCCCGCTACGTCGGCGCTGCTGAGTGACCCGTCCGTGTCAGACGTACAGGTCCCTGGAGGGACCTGTAC
>NZ_JBHVEG010000276.1:0-5378 GCF_042802395.1 Promicromonospora sp. NPDC057488 | reverse complement strand
AGAGTGCACATTGTGCACTCTCCGTTACCTCCTCGGGAGCAACATGTTCACCCCGCGCGACACGCCGAAGCCCGGGTGCCGCGACCTTCGGTGTGTCGCCCACCGGACCGGTGCGCCGACCTCGTCACGCGCGTGAAACAATCCGACCATGCTGCGTTGGTTGACATCGGGTGAGTCGCACGGTCCTGCTCTCGTGGGCGTGATGGAGGGTCTGCCCGCCGGGGTGGAGCTGACCACGTCCGACATCCAGGGTGCGCTCGCGCGCCGCCGCCTCGGCTATGGCCGCGGCGCCCGGATGAAGTTCGAGCAGGACCAGGTGCGGGTGCTCGGCGGGCTGCGCCACGGCCTCACGCAGGGCGGGCCGCTCGCGATCGAGATCGCGAACACCGAGTGGCCCAAGTGGACCGACGTCATGTCGGCCGACCCGGTGCCCGCAGACGCGCTCCTGGTCGACGCCGGCACCGGTGACGAGCGCGAGGTGGCCCGCAACCGACCGCTGACGCGCCCGCGTCCCGGGCATGCCGACCTGATCGGCATGCGCAAGTACGGCTTCGAGGACGCGCGGCCCGTGCTGGAGCGCGCGTCGGCCCGCGAGACCGCGGCCCGCGTGGCGCTCGGCGTCGCCGCCGCGAAGTTCCTCGAGCAGGCCCTCGGCATCCGCCTGGTGTCGCACGTCGTCGCGATCGGCGAGGTCGAGGCGCCCGACGACGCCGCGCTGCCCACGCCCGACGACGTCGCCGCGCTCGACGCCGACCCGGTGCGCTGCTTCGACGCGGCGTCCGCCAAGCTCATGGTCGAGGAGATCGACCTGGCCAAGAAGGACGGCGACACCCTCGGCGGCGTGGTCGAGGTGCTGGCCTACGGCGTGCCGTCCGGCCTGGGCACCTACGTGCAGGGCGACCGCCGCCTCGACGCGCGCCTGGCCGCGGCCCTCATGGGCATCCAGGCGATCAAGGGCGTCGAGGTCGGCGACGGCTTCCGCACCGCGCGCCGCCGCGGCAGCGCCGCCCACGACGAGATCGTCCGCGGCACCGCGCCCGACGGGCGCCCCGGCATCGAGCGCACCACCAACCGCGCCGGCGGCATCGAGGGCGGCATGTCGAACGGCGAGATCGTGCGCGTGCGCGCCGCGATGAAGCCCATCTCGACCGTGCCCCGAGCGCTGCCGACCGTCGACACCGCCACCGGAGATCCGGTCACGGCCCACCATCAGCGGTCCGACGTGTGCGCGGTGCCGCCCGCCGCCGTCGTCGCCGAGGCGATGGTCGCGCTCACCCTGGCCGAGGCCGCCGTCGAGAAGTTCGGCGGCGACTCCGTGGCCGAGGTGCGGCGCAACCTGGACTCCTACGTGGCCGCCATCCCGGAGCTGCTGCAGTGACGGGCGCGATCAGCAGGACCGGCGCGTCCGGCACGACCCGCCCGGTCGCCGTCATGATCGGGCCGCCCGGCTCCGGCAAGTCGAAGGTGGGCCGCACGCTCGCCGCAGGCCTCGGCGTCACGATCCGCGACACGGACGCCGACATCGAGGCGCACGCGGGCAAGCCCGTCAGCGAGATCTTCGTGGACGACGGCGAGCCGCACTTCCGCGAGCTCGAGTCGGCGGCGGTGCTGGCCGCGCTGACCGAGCACGACGGCGTCGTGTCGCTCGGCGGCGGCGCCGTCATGAGCCTGACGACCCAGGCGGCGCTCACGCGGTACGCGGCCGCGGGCGGGCACGTCGTCTTCCTCGACGTGCCGCTGGCGGTCGCCGCCCAGCGCGTCGGCATGAACCAGGCCCGGCCGCTGCTGCTGGGCAATCCGCGCGCGCAGTGGCAGAAGCTGATGAACGAGCGACGGCCCACCTACGAGCGGCTCGCGACGCTGACGATCGTCTCCAGCGACCGGCCCGGCGAGCAGGTCGCGGCGGAGATCATCGAGGCGCTCGGCCTGGAGCTGCGCGTCCCCGAGCTCTCGGACCCGAAGCGGGCCGAAGAGCACGACCAGCCGGAGAACAACACGGAGGAGAACCAGTCGTGAGCACGGACAGCGCCCCCACCCGGATCACCGTCCGGGGAGAGGCGCCCTACGACGTCGTCATCGGCCGGCACCTGCTGGCCGAGCTGCCGGGCCTGGTGGGCGAGGCCGCCAAGGTCATGGTGATCCATCCGGCCGCGCTGTCGGCGACGGCGGACGCGATCGCCGAGGACCTCAAGGCCTCCGGCTACGAGGCCTTCGTCGCGGAGGTGCCGGACGCCGAGTCGGCCAAGACGCCGCAGGTCGCGGCGTTCCTCTGGGGCCTGCTGGGGCAGCTCGACTTCACGCGGTCGGACGCGATCGTCGGCGTCGGCGGGGGAGCGACCACCGACCTCGCCGGGTTCGTGGCGGCGACGTGGCTGCGCGGCATCCGCGTGGTGCACGTGCCGACCACGCTGCTGGCGATGGTCGACGCCGCCGTGGGCGGCAAGACGGGCATCAACACGTCCGAGGGCAAGAACCTCGTGGGCGCGTTCCACCCGCCGGCCGGTGTGCTGTGCGACCTGGCGGCGCTCGGCTCGCTGGACAAGTGGGACCTCGTGGCGGGCCTGGCCGAGGTGGTCAAGACCGGCTTCATCGCCGACCCGGTGATCCTCGACCTGGTCGAGGCACACGTCGACGAGCTGCGGAACTGGGCCGGCGCGAACGCCACCGACGAGACCTGGGCCGTCGTGGCCGAGCTCGTCGAGCGGTCGGTCCGGGTCAAGGCCGACGTCGTGGGCGAGGACCTCAAGGAGGCCGGCCTGCGCGAGATCCTCAACTACGGGCACACGCTGGGGCACGCGATCGAGCTCGTCGAGCGCTACCAGTGGCGCCACGGCGCCGCGGTCAGCGTGGGCATGATCTTCGCCGCCGAGCTCGCCCGGATGGCCGGCAAGCTGCCCGACGACGTCGCCGACCGGCACCGGTCGATCCTCGACTCGCTGGGGCTGCCCGTGCACTACCGCGGCGACCGCTGGGACCAGCTCCTGGCCGCGATGCGCCGCGACAAGAAGGCCCGCGGCGACCTGCTCCGCTTCGTGGTGCTGGACGACGTCGCCAAGCCCGTGCGCCTGGAGGGCCCCGACCCGACGCTGCTCGCCGCGGCCTACGCCGAGGTGTCCAAGGAGCCTCCGACCAGGGGCCCGGGCACCCCGGTCACGCTGACACTGGGCTGAGCGCGGTTGCTGGTGTAGCCGCCCCCTTCGAGGCCTAAGTTTCTTCGCTTTGACGTGGCTCAAAGCGAAGGAACTTAGGCCTCGAAGGGCAGCGAGAATCGAAGCGCAGGGGCGAATCGGACATTAGCCTCAGCACATGACCTCCGATCCCGGCTTCCGGGCCGCACGCAAGGCCGGTGCGCAGGGCGCGTTCCGGCTGTTCTTCCCGCCGCTGTTCCTCCTCGGCTTCGTGGTCCTCTTCGTGGGCCCGTTCTCGTCCGGCGACAGGTCCGGCGTGTCGACGCCGTTCGTCGTCGTGGCGGCGATCGCCGGCGTGATCGTGCTGCTGACCTTCGTCCGCGGCGCCCGGCGCTGGGCACGCAACCGAAGCGCCTGGTCCAGGGCAGCGCGTGGGGCGGTGTCGCTGACGCTCCGCGGCGAGGCCGTGGCCGTGGAGCGGAAGGTGTCGGGCCGGCCCATGCGCACGGTCGTGGTCGAGCACCGCGGCAACCGGCAGTACCTGCACCTGCTGTTCGCGCCGGGTGCGCCGGTCCAGATCATGGGTCCCGGCTGGGTGACGGTCGAGTTCTTCGCCGGGGACGACGCCGAGGGCCCGGCGCGGCTGCTCCTGCCCGACGGCCGCACGCTGTGGGCGTTCTCCGCCCGCCTCGGGGCGGTTGCCGTCGAGCTGCGGCCCCGCGCACGACGATCCTCCGACACGGCAACGGTCGGCATCAGCGACGACGGTGGTGGCCTCATGGTTCCCGCTGTTGTGGTCCCCGGCCTCGACAGCGACCACGGCCGGGGCGACGACCGCGGGCGGGGCGACGACCGGCCCGGCGACCCGGACCCGTCACCGTCCGCGACGGAGAACGGTGGTTCGTCGAACACCGGGTCCTCGGACTCCGGGTCCTCGAACGCCGGGTCGTCGGGTGCCGTTTCCGCCGGTCCCGTTGCCGCCGGTGCCGCGGCGTCGACCGCGGTGTGGGCCGGCGGCGACGGCTGGACCGGAGGCAGCTCCTGGGGCGGCGACCCGACCTGGTCCGGCTCGGACGGCGCCGGTGGTGGCGGAGGCGGGCACACCGGTGGCGGTTCGGACGGCGGGGGCGGCGGCTGGTTCGGCGGAGGTGACTCCAGCGGCTGGTCGGGCGGCGACTCCGGCGGCGGTGGCGACTCGGGCGGCGGCGGTGGCGGCGGCGACTAGGGGTGGCGGCCGTTCCTGAGGGCACCGCCAGCCTCAGCCGCAGCCGGCCCGCGGCGGCGACTAGGGCCCCGGGCTGGGGGATAACTGGGTGATCTTGTCCTATTTTCTGTGCAATCCGGGAGGCCCAGTGCCTACGGTCGAGGGGCAGGGGTGGACAGCGCGCGTGGCGCGGCCGCGTGCCGACCGGAAGGTGCCCCGTCATGCGCAGGATCTACAACCCCCCACCCGGCTGGCCGGTCCCGCCCACGGACTGGAACCCGGATCCCGACTGGCAGCCCAACCCCGACTGGTCCGTGCCCGCCGGCTGGCGGCTGTGGGTGGACGTCCCGGACACGGCCCTGATCGGCACGGACGCGGTGGCCGTCGCCGTCTCCGACGAGGAGGACGCCTCGCCGCGCACTCGTCGCCCGTGGCGGGTGGTCGGCTGGCTCGCGACCGCGGTCGTGGCGTTCGTCTTCGGCATCAACGTCGGCGACGGAGATCAGGGCGGGTCCGCGATCGGCGGGGCTGAGGCATCGGCGTCTGCCTCCGCCTCTGCGGCAGCCGCGGCAGTCGCGGAGGAGCGCGCGGAGCTGGAGAGCGAACAGGCCGCGCTCGCCGAGGCCCAGACGGCGCTGAAGGCCGACCGGAAGGAGCTCAAGGCGCGCGCCTCCGCCGTCGCGAAGCAGGAGGACAAGGTCGACTCGCGGGAGTCCGACGTCGCGGACCGCGAGGCGGCCGTCGAGGCCGCGGAGGCCGCCGGCATCGCGGGCGGGGGCGCGGCGGACGGTGGGTCCGGCGGTGGGTCCGGCGACTCGACCGGCACCGCGGACGACACCACGGACACGACCTACTACGAGAACTGCGACGCGGCCCGGGCCGCGGGTGCCGCACCCGTGCACAGGGGTGATCCGGGCTATGCATCGCACCTGGACCGGGACGGCGACGGCGTCGGCTGCGAGTGAGGTCGGCAGTTTGCCCCGCAGACTCGGCAGTTTGCCCCGCAGACTCGGCAGTTGGCATCGAGGTCGGCACAGCCCTGTGCC
>NZ_JBHVEG010000275.1:0-5401 GCF_042802395.1 Promicromonospora sp. NPDC057488 | reverse complement strand
CCGTCGGGCCCATGGTCCGACGGCGGAGGCGGCGCCTTTCGCGTACCCGGGCCCGGGCCAGCGCCCTACTCGGGCCAGTCGCAGCTGTCCGCGATGAAGGCGAACAGGTCGGCGCGCGCCGAGTCCGGCATGGGCACGTAGATCACGTGCTGCGCCTCGCCGTCGACGCTCGCCGACACGGGCAGGAAGGTGCCGCGCTTGTCCTCGCCCACGGCGTGCGCGTCGCAGCGGGCGGGCACCACGGGCAGCGTGATCGCGCCGGTCCGCTGGCCGTCCAGCGCGTCCCCGGTCCAGCCGGAGCCGTCGCCGCCCGGGTCGGCGTTGTTCATGATCGTGGTCCCGGCGATCCGGTCGATCGTGACCTCGGGCCCGCCGCTGACCGGCTCGACCCGCAGCGTGACCAGGGCCGTCAGCTCGCCGTCCCGCGTCTCGACCGGCACGTCGGGGTCGACGGCGAGCTTCGCTCCCGCGGCGACGGCGGCACCCGCGCAGTCCACGGCGTGGTTCCGCGCGAGGTGCCCGCCGGGATCGCCCACCTCCGCGACGACGACGTCGGAGGCCGGGCCCAGGTCGTCGAACTCGCCCAGGGCCAGCCTGATCGTGGCCGACGGGGCGGCGTCCGGCACCGGCTCCTCCGGACCCGCCGGGAAACCGGCGCAGTCCGCCTCGCCCAGCTCGACGTAGACGTCCCGCGTGGTGCCGGGCCGCAGCGCCGGGGTGCGGTTCTCCTTGGTGGGGTGGGTCGGCCCGAAGCCGTCGGCGTCCAGGGCGCCCGACAGGAGCGTCATCGTCTCGTCGGAGTCGTTGGTGACCGCGAGGACGATCTCCCGGGCGGCGTACTGCGTGCGCCCCTGGTCCACCTGGACGGTGAGGTGGTCGGCCATGCCGTCGGGCACGGGGCCCAGCGTCGACGAGGGCTCCGGCGAACCGCCCGAACATGCGACCGCGGCCGCCCCGATCAACGACGTCAGGACGACGCCGAGGACGGTGCGGCCGCGGGCCACAGCGACAGGCCGGTCAGGCGGTCTTGCGCCGGCCGAAGATCGCCTGGGCGATCAGGATCACGATGATCGCGCCGATCACCGAGAACAGCCAGCTCTCCCACGACCAGAACTCAGCCATGGCGTCAATCTTGAAGAGCGCGCTACCGATCCAGCCGCCGAGCATGGCGCCGAGCACACCGAGAAGCAGCGTGACCCAGAAACCACCCGGCTGCTTGCCCGGGATGATGATGCGAGCGATCACGCCGGCGATCAGTCCAAGAACGAGAAATGCGATCCAGGCCATGATGTCTTCCTCCAGTCGTGTTGCTTGCTTGTGCTCTACTCAAGCACTGATTTGGTTCAGTTGCCACCGGACCCGCCGATCAAGCCCATATCGGGACATTGCGCCCAGACAGGTTGGGGCGCACCGCCACGCTAAGGTTCGCCCGGGCATGGGGCCTGAGGCACTGCCGGAGCACGGGCTCCGGGCACGGGAACGTTGAGGAGAGACCGGATGAACCAGGAGATCGGCGCGCAGGCGGTACCGCGGACCGGACGGGAGCGGCTGCGGGCGTTCCTCGACCAGAGGTGGGTCACCAACCTGGTGCTCGGGGTGATCCTGGCGAACGCCCTGGTCCTCGGCGCCGAGACCATGGTGACGGGCGCGGCCCTCGATGTCCTGATCAAGATCGACCACACCATGCTCGGCTTCTTCGTGCTCGAGCTGATGCTGCGGATGATCGCCTACGGCCGGAAGTTCTTCCGCGACCCGTGGAACGTGTTCGACCTGCTCGTCGTCGGGGTCGCGGTGCTCCCCGCGAGCGAGTCCCTGTCCGCGCTGCGTGCCCTGCGGGTGCTGCGGGTCCTGCGGGTGATCACCGTGGTGCCGTCGCTGCGCCGCGTGGTCGACGGCCTGCTGCGGGCCGTGCCGGGGATGGGCGCAGTGGGGGCCCTGCTGATCCTGGTCATGTACGTATCGGCGGTCATCGCGACCGGCCTGTTCGGCACGTCGTCGCCCGAGTACTTCGGCAGCCTGTGGATCTCCCTGTTCACGCTCTTCCAGGCCATGACGGGCGAGGCCTGGCCCGACATCGCGCGCTCGGTGATGGAGACCCATCCGGCCGCGTGGATCTTCTTCGTGCTCTACATCCTGGTCGTCAGCTTCGCGGTGCTGAACCTGTTCATCGCCGTCATCGTGAACGGCATGGAGGAGATCGCGGAGGAGGAGCGCGAGGACGACGAGCAGAAGGACGAGCGGCTCGAGAACCTGGCCGCGCAGAACCGCGAGATCCTCGCCGAGCTCCGCGCCCTGCGCGCGAAGCTCGACGAGGACGACGACGGCGCGGCCGCCTGACCGTCAGGCCGGAGCCAGCACCACGTTGACCAGGTGCGGCGGGCGGACGACGACCCGCCGCACCGCCCGGTCGCCTACCGCACGGGCCACCGCCGGCCGTGCCAGGGCCGCTCGCTCCAGGTCGGCGGGCGCGACGTCCGCCGGGACCAGCAGCCGGTCCCGCACCCGTCCGTCCACCTGGACCACGGCCTCGACCTCGGCGGCGACCAGGTACGCCGGGTCCACGTCGGGCCACGGCTGCGCCGCGACCGCCGTCGTGCGGCCCAGCCGTTCCCACAGCTCCTGGGCGGTGAACGGGGCGAACAGGCTCAGCAGCACCGCGACCGCGGCGACGGCCTCGCGGTGGGCCTCGCGGTCTTCCGGCCCGCCGTCCGACGTCGCCCGCCGCACCTCGCCCACCAGCTCCATCAGCCGGGCGATCGCGACGTTGAACCGACCCGCCTCGACCAGATCGTCGACCTCGTGCACGGTGCGGTGCACCACCCGGCGCAGGTCCGTCGGTCGAGCCCCGTCCGTGGGTCGATCTCCCAGCCGCAGCACCCGGGCCAGGAACTTCCGCATCGCCTCCGGCGAGACGTCCGCCCAGTCGACGTCGTCCTCCGGCGGGCCCGCGAACAGCATCGCCAGCCGGACGGCGTCCACCCCGTGCCGGTCCAGCTCGGCCGCCAGGTCCACGCCGTTGCCCAGCGACTTGCTCATCGCGCGGCCGTGGTTGATCACCTGGCCCTGGTTCATCAGGCGGGCGTACGGCTCGGGTGACGGCACCAGGCCCAGGTCGAACAGCACCTTGGTGACGAACCGCGCGTACAGCAGGTGCATGGTCGCGTGCTCGACGCCGCCCACGTACAGCGCGGCCGGCATCCACCGGGCGGCGTCCTCAGGGCGGAACGGTCCGCCGTCGTACCCGGGCGACAGGTAGCGCAGGAAGTACCAGGACGAGTCCACGAACGTGTCCATGGTGTCGGTGTCCCGCTCGGCGGGTCCGCCGCACCGCGGGCAGGTGGTCTCCACCCAGTCGCGGGCCGCGGCCAGGGGCGAGACGTCGCCGGGGGCCAGCCGGTCGCCCGCCAGGTACGGCAGCTCGACGGGCAGCTCGTCGTCGGGCACCAGCACCTCCCCGCACGCCGGACAGTGCACCACCGGGATCGGGGCGCCCCAGTACCGCTGCCGGGAGACCAGCCAGTCGTGCAGGCGGTACGTGCTCTCGCCGTCCGGCCCCTCGGACCGGCCGATCCAGTTGCGCTGCATGGTCAGCACGTGCGCGGGCCAGCCCGGCTCCAGCAGGGACATGTCGTCCAGCAGCCGGTCCGCGTAGGCCGTGATGCGGAAGAACCACTGCGTCAGGCTGCGCGCCACGACCGCGGTGCCGCAGCGCTCGCACGCGCCGTCGACCACCTGCTCGTTGGCCAGGACCGTGCGGTCCTCCGGGCACCAGTTCACCTCCGCTGCCGCACGGTAGGCCAGGCCCCGCTCGTGCAGGCGGGCGAACAGCCATTGCGTCCAGCGGTAGTACTCCGGCTCGTGGGTGTGCAGGCGCCGCGACCAGTCGAACGAGACGCCGTAGCGCTCGATCGACGCCGCCTGTGTCGCGATGTTGGCCTCCGTGAACACCGCTGGGTGCTCGCCGCGGCGGATCGCGGCGTTCTCCGCGGGCAGGCCGAACGAGTCCCAGCCCACCGGGTTGAGCACGTCGAAGCCCTTGGCGCGCCAGTACCGCGCCACGACGTCGGTGATCGCGAACACCTCGGCGTGACCCATGTGCAGGTCGCCCGAGGGGTACGGGAACATCGTCAGCAGGTACCGGCGGGGCCGGGCGCCGTCGTCGGACGCCGCGAACCCGGCGGCCTCGGCCGGGCCGCCGCGGGTGGGTCCAGGGGTGGTGCGCTGCTCGCTCATCGCTCTCGCTCTCCGGTGCGTCGATCGGGTTCCGGGCACGAAAAAGCCCCTCGCAAGGAGGGGCGGCCGCACCGGGTGTGCCCGCTCGAGGGCGGAACCGGTGCGGCTAGATAAGCAGCGAGCGTGCCGTGCGCATGGCCCCACGGTACGTGGGCCGGCCTGGCTGGTAAAGGAAACTGGCAGGTCAAGAGAGGTGGGCGGCGGGGGGGCGTCGCGTCCGGTGACACGAGCGCCGGATCGGTCCGCCGCCAGCGAGGTCCGAGCCGGCGCTCGCGCCGGAGAACGGGAGTCCGTGGCTCGGCGTGCCCCCAGCGCACTCCGAACCACGGCTCCCGCCCGACGCGCCGGAGCTCGGCCCGCCCCCAGCGAGGTCCGAACTTCGTCCGCGTCACAGCTAAGACGCGGGCACGTCCCGGATGTCACAGCACTTTTCGATGCATTCACATGTGGCCTGGCTCACAGGCCTACCGGATGAAAAGCGATCGCGCGCGCCGAACGGTGCCCTGGGCACCCATTTCGGACCTCTCCCCGCGCCAGAACCGGACGTCACGGAACAATCCGAAGAAATTTCCGGAAGTGCTGTGACATCCGGTCGGCTCGCGCGTCTGGGCTGCATGGAACACACCGAGCACCCCGAACTTGTTCGTCTGGGCGCCCAGTACCTGCGCGCTTACGCGGAGGGTGACGCAGTCAACCTCTACCGCCTCGCCGACGCGTGGGGAGCAAGCGACCTGATCGCCGCGACCTGTGAGGTCGCCCTCGCGATCATCCACGCGACGTCCGGGCCGCAGGGCCTCGACGTCGTCTCGACCACGTTCACGACCACCCGGAGGTGAACCCTGATGGACCCGACCAGATCCGAGCCCGAGCCCCCGCTCGGGTCCCCGTCCGAGCCCGTGCCGGCCGCGCACCCCAGCGGCGCCGCCACGACAATCGATCACGCCGGAATGTTGCACAAACGTGGATCTGTGGTGCGATCATTGCCGAGCGAGTCGAAACCGGACACTATGCGCAGAGGGGAACAGGTTCGCGTGACGACGACAGGTGACCTGCGGATCGACGACTGGGTGGTACACCGCCCCAACGTCGTACGCTCCGTCGCGGCACGCGTGCCCGGCATCGACGCCGAGGAAGCCGCCAGCCGCGCCCTGGAGAAGATGGTCCGCAT
>NZ_JBHVEG010000274.1:0-5402 GCF_042802395.1 Promicromonospora sp. NPDC057488 | reverse complement strand
AGCTCGAGCTGCCGACCACCTGACCTTCTACCGATCACCCGAGCCCGACCGCGGGAGCCGCGGGGACCGCGGGAGCCGCGGGAGCGCCCGCGTCAGCTGCGCACGAACCGCAGCAGCGTCTCGTTCACCTCGTCGGCGTGGGTCCAGAGCAGGCCGTGCGGCGCTCCCTCGACCTCGACGTACTCGGCCTCGGGGAACGCGGCGTGGAAGGCGCGGCCGGTGGCGTCGATCGGCAGGATGTTGTCCTTGGTCCCGTGCAGGATCAGGGACGGCTTACCGGCGGCGCGCACGGCCTCGACGTCGGCCCGGAAGTCCTCGATCCAGGCGGAGACCACGGCGTACGCGGCGACCGGCGCGCTGCCCGTCGCGGTGTTCCAGCTCGCCGTGACGGCCTCCTGGCTGATGCGCGAGCCGAGGTTCTCGTCCAGGTTGTAGAAGTCCTGGTAGAAGTTCGTGAACCAGGCGAAGCGGTCGGCACGGGCCGCCGCCTCGATGCCGTCGAAGACGGACTGCGGCACACCGGTGGGGTTGTCGTCGGCCGCCACGAGGAACGGCTCGAGCGAGGCGAGGAACGCGAGCTTGGCGACGCGCTCGTGGCCGTGGTTCTTGACGTAGCGGGCGAGCTCGCCGGTGCCCATCGAGAAGCCGACCAGGATGACGTCGCGCAGGTCGAGCGTGTTCAGCACCGTGTCCAGGTCGGCGGCGAACGTGTCGTAGTCGTACCCGGCCCCGACCTTGCTCGACTTGCCGAACCCGCGGCGGTCATACGTGATCACGCGGTAGCCGGCCGCGATCAGCTCGCGCGACTGCCGCTCCCAGCTGTTGCCGTCGAGCGGGTACCCGTGGATGAGGACGACCGGCTGCCCCGATCCGTGGTCCTCGTAGTACAGCTCCGTGGGGGTGCTGTTCTCGGTGCCGACCGTGATGAAACCCATGATCCGTTCCCTTCTCGATCCTTCGCCCAGCGGAGAACGTTCGTTCTCCGCCCACATCCGTTACAGTAGAGAACGAACGTTCTCCGCGCAAGTCGTGCGGGACGGAAGACGGGGTGAGATCGCGATGATGGACGAGAAGGCCGCCCGCGAGGCCGTGGTCCGGGCCGCCGACGAGCTGTTCTACGCGCGCGGCGTACAGGCAGTGGGCATGGACGCGGTGCGGACGGCGGCGGGCGTGTCGCTCAAGCGGATCTACTCGCTCTTCGCCTCCAAGGACGAGCTGATCGTCGCCGTCCTGCACCACCGCACCGGGGTCTGGGACAGCGGCCTCGCGTCCGCGTCCGAGCGGGCCACCACGGCTCGCGAACGGATCCTGGCGATCTTCGACTTCCTCGACGCCTGGTTCCGCGAGCCGGACTTCCGCGGGTGCGCGTTCATCAACACCCACGGCGAGCTGGGCGCGTCGTCGATCGCGGTGGCGGACGCCGTCCGCGAGCAGAAGCGCACCTTCCAGGAGTACGTCGCCCAGCTCGTGGCCGACGCCGGGGCGCCGCCCGCCCTGGCGCCCCAGCTCGCCATCCTGGCCGAGGGCGCGCAGACCACGGCCGCCATCGCTGGCACCCCGGAGGCCGCGCACCACGCGCGGGCCGCCGCCGAGACCCTGCTCGACGCCGCCGTCCCGGCGCGGCCCGCGGCGGTGGTGGGATCATGAGCGACATGACGACCGACGAGTCCGAGAAGGGCACGCGCGAGGCGACCGCCAGCGCCGTGCCGGCGGCCGCGCACGACGCCGACGACTTCGCGTTCCGGTGGGCCTACGGAAACCCGGAGGCGCCGTTCACGATCGTGGAGTTCGGCGACTTCGAGTGCCCCTATTGCGGGGCGGCCAAGCCGGTGCTGCACGAGCTCATCAACGGCTCGGACGGCCAGGTCCGCCTGGTCTGGCGCCACTTCCCGCTGTTCGAGCCGCACCCGTACGCGCTCACCGCGGCCCTGGCGGCCGAGGCCGCGGGCCACCAGGGCGCGTTCTGGCCGATGGCCGGCCTGCTCTTCAAGAACCAGGACAGCCTCGACGACGCGTCGATCGTCCGGTACGGCGAGCAGCTCGACCTGGACACCTCCGCGCTGGTGGGCGACGGGGCGCAGAAGTTCGCCGACGCCGTCCGCACGGACTACCAGGACGGGATCGACGCCGGGGTGCACGGCACGCCGACGCTGTTCATCAACGGCGAGCCCTACCTGGGCGACGTCACCGTCACCGACCTGCGGGACACGATGGGCCTGTCGCGCAAGCGCGCGTCCCGCTGGGGCCGGTAGGTGCCTGCTAGCGCGCGAGCAGCGCGCGCAGGTGGCCGACGATCTCGTCCGGGGCCTGCTCGGCCATGAAGTGTCCGGCGGTCACCGTGCGGTGGTCGAGGTCGGCGGCCCAGGCCGACCACAGGCCGGCGGCGTCGTAACCGAGGGCGGCGCCCCAGTCCTGCTGGAGCACGGTGACTGGCATGGCCAGCCGGTGCCCGGCGGCCCGGTCGGCCTCGTCGTGCTCGATGTCGATCCCGGCAGACGCCCGGTAGTCCGCCACGATCGAGGGGACCGCCTCGCGCGACGCTCGCAGGTACTCCGCCCGGACCTCGGGCGGGATCGCCTCCTGGCTGGTGCCCCACGCGTCGAGGAAGAACGCGAAAAACTCGTCGGCTGCGCCCTCGATCATCCGCTCCGGGAGGCCGGGCGGCTGCGCCATCAGGTACAGGTGGAACGCGACGGCGGCGTTCGCCCCGTGCAGCACGTCCCACATGTCGAGGGTCGGGAGCACGTCGAGGATCGCCAGGTGGGTCACGCGGTCCGGGTGGTCCAGACCGGCGCGGACGGCGACGAGGGCGCCGCGGTCGTGGCCGGCGAGCGCGAACGTCTCGTGGCCGAGCGCCCGCGCCAGGTCCACGACGTCCTGCGCCATGGTCCGCTTGGAGTACGTGTCCCGGTCCTGCTCGGCCGGCTTGTCGCTGTCCCCGTACCCGCGCAGGTCGGGGACGATCACCGTGTGCTCGCGGGCGAGGTCCGCCGCGACGTGGCGCCACATCAGGTGGGTCTCGGGGAACCCGTGCAGCAGGACCACCGGGCTGCCGGCGCCGCCGACGGCTACGTTGAGGTGCACGTCGCCCACGGCGACGCGCTGGTACTCGAACTGAGGAATCTTCGTTGTTGTCATGCCCCCAATCTCCGCCACGTGGATGAGCAGCCGATGAGTGACCGATCTGGAGGGCCCGCCGCGGCGACGGCGCAGGTCCGGGTGGGCGTGCTCGGCCCGGTCACGGCCTGGGTCGACGACGCCGAGGCGGCGCTCGGCGGCCCGCGCCAGCGGGCGGTCCTCGCGCGCCTGGTGGCCGCCCGGGGCCGGGTCGTGACCGCCGACCGGCTGGTCGAGGACCTCTGGGACGAGCCGCCGCAGGGCGCGCTCGTGGCGCTGCGCACCTTCGTCGCGGCCCTGCGCCGGGCGATCGAGCCCGGGCGCGCGGCCCGCACCCCGGCGCGGGTGCTCGTCACCGACGGCCCGGGGTACGCGCTGCGGCAGGCCGACGTCGACGCCTGGGCGTTCGAGGCCGCGGTCTCGGGCGCGCGGGACCTGGCGCCCGCCGCGGCCCGCGCCGCGCTGGACCGGGCGCTGGACACCTGGCGCGGCGCGGCGTACGCGGGACTGGAGCAGCCCTGGGCCGTCGCGGAACGGGGCCGCCTGGCCGAGCTCCGGCTGGTCGCGGTCGAGCGCGTCGCCGAGGCGCGCACCAACCTGGGCGAGGCCGCCGACGTCGTCCCGGGCCTGGACGCGCACGTGACCGAGCACCCCTGGCGCGAGGAGGGCTGGCGGCTGCTCGCGCTGGCGCTGTACCGGTCGGGCCGGCAGGCCGACGCGCTGGCGGTGCTCCGCAGGGCCCGCGCCATGCTGGCCGGCGAGCTCGGCGTCGACCCGGGGCCGCGGCTCGCGGAGCTGGAGGCGCAGGTGCTGCGGCACGACCCGGGCACGGGCGGCACCCCCGGCGCCGACGACGTCTGGCGTGACACGGCGTCGGCCTACGAGCGGGTGGTCGCCGCCGGCGCGCGCACCCGGCTGGAGTCCACCACCACGCTGCTGCGCACCCTCGCGATGACCGGCGGTGAGGGCCTGGCCGCCGCCCGCGCGCAGCGCGTGGCCGCCGTAGGCGCCGCGGAGCAGCTCGGCGACCCCGACCTCACCGCGCGCGTGATCGGCGCGTTCGACGTGCCGGGTGCCTGGACCAGGTCGGACGACGCCGACCTGGCCGCCCAGGTGGTCGCCGCCGCCGAGCGGACGCTCGCCGCGCTGCCCGACGACGCGCCCGACGCCGTCCGGGCCAAGCTCCTGGCGACGGTGGCCGTCGAGTCACGGGGCCTGGCCAGGGCCCGCGGCCCGCGGGCGGCGCACGAGGCGGAGGCGCTCGCCCGGCGGTCCGGCGACCCGGCGGTCCTGGCGTTCGCGCTGGCCGGGCGGTACCTGACCCGGTTCGAGCACCCGGGCCTGGCCCCGGAGCGCGACGCGATCGGCGTCGAGCTCGTGTCGCTCGCCGCCCGGCACGGGCTGGCGACGTTCGAGATCCTTGGGCACCTGGTGCGGGTGCAGGCCCTGTCGGCCCTCGGCCGGTGGACCGACGCGCAGCGGCACGCGGACAGCGCCGGGGCGCTCGGCCTGCGGCACGAGCGGCCGCTGGTGGGCGTGTTCACCGCGTGGTTCGGGGCGCTGCGGGCGGCGGCAGCGGGGGTGCGGGGCGGAACGGGTCCCACGGCCGATGGCGAACGCCCCGCTCCCCCGGCGGGCGACGACGCGGCCGCCGTCGCGGACGCCGAGCGCGGATACCGGGCGGCCGCCGCGACGCTCGACGGCGCGGGGATGCCGGGGCTCACCGAAGGCCTGCTGCCGCTGGCGATCCTCGCACTGCGGGTCTGGCGCGGGCTCCCTGCGGAGGGCGTCGCGGCTGCTCCGGACGGGGGCTCCGCGCCGACCCTGGAGGACGCCGACTGGGGCCCCTACGAACCCTGGGCCCGCCCGCACCTGCTCCTGGCTCGCGGCGCCCGCGGCGACGCGGCGGCAGTCTCGGCGGCCGCCAAGGCCGTGCGCCGGATCCCGGACCCGCCGCCGGGCCTCCTGGCCGAGGTCCTCTGGATCCTGGCCGGACGCGCCGCCGTCGCGGTGGGCGACCGCCGGACGGCCGAGCGCGCCCGCGCGGCCCTGACCCCGGCCGCCGGCGAGATCGCGGCGGGCAGCGGCGTCCTGACGGCAGGCCCGGTCGAGGACCACCTGAACGCGCTGGAGGCGTTCCTCGCCGACTGACCCGCGGACTGGCCCGCTGCCGACCAGCCGCCCGACCCACCGCCCGACCGCCGCCAGCGCAGCGGGCGAACCTACCGACCATCTCCCCACTCACCTTTGAGGCCTAAGTTTCTTCGCTTTGACGAGTGTCAAAG
>NZ_JBHVEG010000273.1:0-5466 GCF_042802395.1 Promicromonospora sp. NPDC057488 | reverse complement strand
TGGTCACCCCTCGTCGAGGGGTGACCACGGCCGTCGTCGGGCAGCGGCAGGCTGCTGCCTCAGGGGTGCCGCGTCAGTGCGCGGTGGCCTTCTCGGCGCCCGCGCCCGTGAGGGAGCGGACCTCCATCTCGGCGTACTTCTCCGGGTGCGACCGCTCCTTGCTCAGGTAGGTGCCGACGATGCCGAGCACGAACGCGAGCGGGATGGTCACGATGCCCGGGTTGTCGAGCGGGAACCAGTGGAAGTCGATGTCCGGGTTGCTGATCATCGACTTGCTGAGCCCGGTGACCGGGTCCGCGGGCTTCCCCGAGACGACCGGCGAGAAGATGATCAGCACGACGGTCGAGATGAGGCCGCCGTAGATGCTCCACAGCGCGCCGGACGTGTTGAACCGCTTCCAGAACAGCGAGTAGATGATGGTCGGCAGGTTCGCCGACGCCGCGACGCAGAACGCCAGCGCCACGAGGAACGCGATGTTCTGCCCGTTGGCGAAGATGCCGCCGATGATCGCGATGATGCCGATCACGACCACGGTCCACCGGGCCACGCGGACCTCGCCGTCGGGCGAGACCTGCCCCTTCTTGATGATCGAGGCGTAGATGTCGTGCGAGAAGCTCGCCGCCGCCGTGATCGTCAGGCCGGCCACCACCGCGAGGATGGTCGCGAACGCGACCGCCGCGATGATGCCGAGCAGGATCTCGCCGCCGAGCTCGAACGCGAGCAACGGTGCCGCCGAGTTCTGCCCGCCCGGTGCCGCGAGGATCGCCTCGGGGCCCACCAGGGCGCCCGCGCCGTACCCGAGCACCAGGGTGAACAGGTAGAAGATGCCGATCAGCCAGATGGCCACGACCACGGACTTGCGGGCCTCCTTGGCCGACGGCACCGTGTAGAAGCGCATCAGCACGTGCGGCAGGCCCGCGGTGCCGAGCACCAGGGCCAGCGCGAGCGACAGGAAGTCGAGCTGGGAGATCGCCGAGGCCCCGTACTGCAGGCCCGGTTCGAGGATCGCCTCGCCGTTCTCGCCGGCCATGGTCACGGCCTCCTGCATGACGGCCGACAGGCTGAAGCCGAACCGCGCGAGCACCCAGATCGTCATGGCGCCGGCGCCCAGGATGAGCAGCGTCGCCTTGATGATCTGCACCCACGTGGTGCCCTTCATGCCGCCCACCAGCACGTACAGGATCATGAGGGCGCCCACGACGGCGATGACCAGGCCCTGGCCGCCCTTGTCCGTGATGCCGAGGAGCAGGGCGACGAGCCCGCCCGCGCCCGCCATCTGGGCCAGCAGGTAGAAGAACACGACCGCGAGCGTGGACAGCGCCGCCGCCAGGCGGATGGGCCGCTGCTTCAGCCGGAACGACAGCACGTCCGCCATCGTGAACTTGCCGGTGTTCCGCAGCAGCTCGGCGACCAGCAGCAGGGCCACCAGCCAGGCCACGAGGAAGCCGATCGAGTACAGGAAGCCGTCGTAGCCGTTGACGGCGATGGCGCCCGCGATGCCGAGGAAGCTCGCGGCGGACAGGTAGTCGCCCGCGATCGCGGTGCCGTTCTGCGTGCCCGTGAAGTTGCGGCCGCCGGCGTAGAAGTCGGCGGCGCTCTTGTTCTGCCGCGAGACGCGGAAGACGACGATGAGCGTGACCACCACGAACGCCGCGAAGATGCCGATGTTGATCCAGGTGTTGCCGACGTTGGTCGCCGCCGCGGCCATGACTGTCCCGTTCACAGCTCGCCCTCCTCGATCTCCTCGCGCAAGGCCTGGGCCCGGGCGTCGAACTTGTCGTTGGCCCACCGCGCGTAGAGCGTGGTGATGACGAACGTGGACACGAACTGCAGCAGCCCGAAGATCAGACCCACCGTGATGGTGCCGGACACGCGGATGCTCATGAACTCGTGCGCGTACGTGCTCATGAGCGCGTACAGCAAGTACCAGACGAGGAACAGCGCCGTCATCGGGAAGACGAAGTTCCGGAAGGCCTTGCGGAGGCTCTGGAACTCGTCCGATCTCTCGACGCGTTGGTAATCGGTTTCTGCAGACCCTGAAGCCTGTACGTCACTCATGACGCCTCCATTGGCTCATGGGGGCGCGCGCTCTGCCGCGGCCCGGTGTGCGCATCTCGCACCCGGCCCAATGTGCCGTACCTCACACGTTTGGGGCAAACAGATCAGACGGCGCGTTCAGCGACTTGACCAAGTCGTTACATCCCGTGCGGCTTTCACCCGCTCGTCGACGGGAACCGGCAGGTCAGCGCAACATCAGCGCCGGACGTACGCCAGGTCGGCGATCTCGCGCCCGGCGTCGTGCGCCTTGCGCTCGAACCCGGTCAGCACCCGCCGCTCGAACCGCGGGGCGCGGCTGCCCGGACCGTGCGCGTTGACGAGGTTCTCGTCGGCCTCCAGGACCTCGATCATCTGCTCGGCGTACTCGGCCCAGTCGGTCGCGAGGCGGAGCGTCCCACCCGGCCGCAGCACGCGCGCCGCGAGCGCCGCGAACTCCGCGGTGACCAGACGGCGCTTGTGGTGCCGGGCCTTGTGCCACGGGTCCGGGAAGAAGACCCACAGCTCGTCCACGGAGCCGGCCGGGACCGTGGTGTCGAGCAGCTCGGCCGCGTTGGCCTGCACGAGCCGCAGGTTGGGCAGCCCGTCCTGGCCCAGGGCGGCACCGGCGCGCTCGGCGCGGGCGATCGTGTGCACCAGCCCGGGCTGGTAGACCTCGACGGCGAGGTAGTCCCGCCCGGGATCGGTCGAGGCCGCGCCGACGACGGCGTCCCCCAGGCCGGAGCCGATCTCCACGACCAGCGGGGCGGTCCGCCCGAAGAGCGCCGCGGCGTCCAGCACGTGCTCCGGGTGCACGGAGGTGCGCGCGATCGCGCGGGGCACGTCGACGACGTAGGCGGTGCGGCGCGTGGCCCACAGCCGCTTCTGCTTGTCGGTGAGCCGGCCGGACCGGCGCACGAACGACACCGGCTTGGTCCGGAACCCCGAGAGGTCGAGCGGGGTCTCGGTGTCCTGGCGCGCGGTATCGGGCTGGGCGGAAGCGGGCTGACTCACGGGAAAAGCGTACGAGGTCGCGGGCGGGCGTTGCGTATCCGCACTGATTCGCGGCCCAGCGCGCGGGCCCGCGGGCCCGCCGGGCAGGCTGGGCACAGCCGCCCAGCCCAGCAGAGTCAGGAACCACGCACATGCTCGCCATCGCACCCGGAGCCGAACCTTCCGAGCAGCCCGAGCGCCCTCGCGACCGCCCGTGGGACGAACCAGTCGACCCGCCGCTCGCTTCCAGCGGCGACCCGACCTTCACCTCGCGCACCGCCGAGTTCTTCTGGTCGACGTTCCCTGACGCGGAGACCAGCCCACCGTCGTGACCACGCCATCAGCCTCATCCGATCGGAAGCATCCATGACCACCCGCAGCTCCTGCTCGCGCGTCGAGCTCGACGGACGGCGGGTCGTCGTCGACCTGTCCGACGTCGACGGCGATCAGCTCACCGCGATGGCGGCCCGGAGCGGTACCTCCGGGCACCAGCTCGTCCTGGGCTGGATCCGGCGCGGGCTCCTCGACGGGCCCGCCCGGGACCCCCGCGCCTGGGACGGGCCTGTCGACCGAGGCGCCCGGCTGGCGCGGGACGTCGAGGTCGCGCGGCAGGCGGAGGAAGCGTTCGGCGACCTGTTCGGCAGTCCGGACCGCGCGGACTGAGGGGCGGCGCCCCGGTCGGGTGGGGCCGCCCAGGCGCCCGAACCCAGCTACTCCCGCCCGACCTCCGCCTCCAGCATCGCCACGGCCTCGGCCGGCTCCAGGTCCCGGACCAGCACCCGCAGGGGCAGCCCGTCCGCGAGCGCCAGCAGCCGCCGGGCCTGGGTCAGCGCCTCTTCCGCGCCCACGCCGCGGTCGGCACGGATCAGCCGCGCGCACTCGCCCTCCGCGCCCCGCCGCGCCTCGGCCAGCACCTGGCGGACGGCGGCGTCGTTGATCGACTTCGCCACGTAGGCGTACCAGACGCTGACGCCGATGCGCCCGGCGTCGTCCCGCGGGATCTGCTGGGTCATGACGTGCAGCAGCCGCTCGCGCGGGGCGGCGTCGGCGGTCTCCTGGTAGCCGCCGTACGCGCGGTCGACGAGCGCGGTGCAGCCGGCCAGGACGAGGGCGTCCTTGGTGCCGAAGTAGTGCTGGATGCGGCCCATCGAGACACCGGCCTCGGCGGCGACGTGGCGCAGGCTGACGCCCTCGATCCCCTGCTCGGCGATGACCAGCCAGAGGGCGAAGACGATCTCCCACCGGCGTTCCTCATGGTCCACGACTCTCGGCATGGGCCCAGGATAACAATGCGGTCGCATCGCTACCTGTTACGATGCGAGTGCATTGCAAAACCGACCGCCCTGAACGACCGCTCCAGGAGGAACCGATGCGCGACCACACCACCGGCCCCAGACGCCGCCGCTGGCCGACCGTCCTGCTGGCCGTCGTCGCGGCTGTGTCCACGAGCGGGCTCGTGCTGCTCGTCGCCGCGGGCGGCCCGGGCGTCGGCCACTTCCGCACCCCCGAGGCCCGCCAGGTCTACGCGGACGCGTACGCCGACGCCCTCGGCCGCCTGCCGGAGCCCACCGCGACGCACGACGTCGCCACCAGCTTCGGCACGGTGCGCGCCTACGCCTGGGTGTCTGCGGACAACCCGGACGCGACGCCCGTCGTCCTGCTGCCGGGCCGGTCCGCCGCCGCCCCGATGTGGGGCGACAACCTGCCCGACTACATCGAGCACCGCACGGTCTACGCCTTCGACACCCTCGGCGACACCGGCCTGTCGGAACAGACCGTCGCGATGCGCGACATCGACGACGCGGCGCGCTGGGTGGACGAGGCGCTGGCCGGGCTCGGCCTCGACCGGGTCCACCTCGTGGGGCACTCGCAGGGCGGCGGGCTGGCTGCGGCCGTCGCCGTCCGGCACCCGGAGCGGCTGGCCAGCCTGACCCTGCTCGAACCGGTCATGACGCTGGGCATGATGCCGCTGTCGGTGGTCCTCACGACCATCCCGGTGTCGCTGCCGTTCCTCCCGCAGTCGTGGCGGGAGTCGGCGCTCAACCGGATCGGCGGCGTGTCGGACGACGAGGTGGACCCCGACGACCCGCTCGCCCGGATGATCTCGGTGGGCTCCGAGAGCTACAGCTCGTCGGGGCTGCCCAGCCCGTCCGTGCTGAGCGACGCCGACCTGAGGGCGCTGCCGATGCCGGTGTACGTGGCGATCGCGAGCGACTCGTCGCTGGCCGGGGGCGAGGCGGCAGCCGAGAAGGCGCGCCTGATCCCGGACGCGCAGGTCAAGATCTGGCCGGACACCACGCACTCGCTGCCCATGCAGGTGGCCCCGGCGCTGGACGCGGAGCTGGAGACCTTCTGGGCGACGCGCCCCTAGCCGCACCGCGCCACGCCAACCCCAGGCAGTCGAACGTAGGGTTGGTCGGCGCATGAGCGCTCATGCGC
>NZ_JBHVEG010000272.1:0-5572 GCF_042802395.1 Promicromonospora sp. NPDC057488 | reverse complement strand
GTATTCATCTGCTTGGTCAGCCGACCGTGATCGACTCGATCGCGGCGCTGACCTGCTCAGCGGTGGCCGCCGAGATGGGCGAGCTGCCCGCGGCGTCGGCCGCGGCCTGCTGGCCCGCCTCGGAAGCCTGGTAGGCGAGGAACGCCTTGACGAAGTTGCCCTGCGCCTCGTCCGCGTAGTTGGTGCAGGCGATGGCGTAGGAGACCAGCACCAGCGGGTAGGTGGCCGGGTCGGTCAGCGTGCGGTCGACCTCGATGGCGAAGTCGTGCTCGGCGCGGCCCTCGACGCGCGGGGAGGCGTCCACCGTCGCGGCGGCGCCCTCGGCCGAGAACGCCACGAACTCCTCGCCGACCTTGATCGACGCGGTGCCCAGGGTGCCGACCTTGGAGGCGTCGGCGTAGGTGACGGCGCCCTCGGTGTCGGTCACGACGCCGACCACACCGGACGTGCCCTCGGCGGAGTCGCCGCCCTCGAGCGGCCAGACGCCGTCGGGCTCGTCGGTCCAGGCCTCGGGGGCCGTCGCGGACAGGTACTCGGTGAAGTTCTCCGTGGTGCCCGAGTCGTCGAGGCGGTGCACCGGCGTGATGTCGGTGTCCGGGAGCTCGGCGTCGGGGTTGTCCGCCTTGATCCCGTCGTCGTTCCACTTCTTGATCTCGCCGTTGAAGATGTTGGCGATGACCTCGGAGGAGAGGTTCAGCGAGTCGACGCCGGGCAGGTTGAAGGCCACTGCGATCGGGCTGACGTAGATCGGCAGGTCGATCGCGCCGTCGGGGCCGCAGACCTCGGCCGAGGCGGTGAGCTCCTCGTCGTCGAGCGCGGAGTCCGAGCCGGCCCACTGCACGCCGCCCGCGAGGAACTGCTCACGGCCCGCGCCGGAGCCGGCCGGGTCGTAGTTGATCGTGGCGTCCGGGTTCGCGCTCTGGAAGCCGGCGACCCAGGCCTCCATGGCGGACTCCTGGGAGGACGCGCCGGCACCGGCGAAGTCGCCGGAGACGGCCTCGCCGCCCGCTGCCTCACTGGGCTCGGCGCCGGTCGTGGGGTCGGACCCGCAGGCTGCGAGGCTCAGCGCGAGCGCGCCCACCATGACAGCGGAGCCAACGCGGGGGAATCGGCTGATCTTCACGTGTCGTTCCATCCTGTTCAAGTCTTACGCGCGGCGAGCGCCGCGGCGTCAGTGGGGACGCTAGGGAGCGGGAATGACCTGATCCCCAGGACTAGGTAAACAGAAGGTGAACAAGCCATCACGGAGGGGGTGATCTGCAACACCCACACCATGGCACGTCATGGCTCGCCCCACCTGCCGGTCGCCGTCGGGGGCCGTCAGCCCTGCTCCTCCGGGCGTTCCTGGGTCAGGTAGATGGCCTTGGCGGCCGCCCCGATCCAGTCCTGCACGTCCGGCGAGATGACGGCGCTGCCCGCCGCGGCGGCGGCGCGCTCCTGGCCCTCGGTGGACGCGACGTAGTCGACGAACTCCTTGACGAAGGTGCCCTTGGCCCGGTCGTCGTAGCGCGAGCACACGACGAGGTAGGAGACGAGCACCATCGGGTAAGCGAAGGGCTTGTCGATCGTCCGGTCGAGGACGAACGCGAGGTCGTGCTCGTACCGGTTCTCGATCCGGGGCGAGACGTCGACGACGGCCGCGGCGGCGTCCGCGCTGTAGGGCACGTACTCGTCGCCCACCAGGATCGCGGCGCGGCCCAGGTCGGTGGTGCGCGAGGCGTCGGCGTAGGTGATGCCGCCCGGCGTGGACCGGACGGTGTCGGTCACGCCGCCCGTGCCCTCCGCGGCGAAGCCCTCCGGCAGCGGCCAGATGCCGTCCGGGGCGTGCGGCCACGCCTCGGGCGCGGTCGCGTGCAGGTAGTCGGTGAAGTTCTCGGTGGTGCCCGAGTCGTCGGAGCGGTGCACCGGCGTGATGCCCAGGGCGGGCAGCTTCGCCTCCGGGTTGGCCGCGACGATCGCCGGGTCGTTCCACCGCGTGATCTGCCCGGTGAAGATCCGTGCGATCACGTCCGAGGACAGGTTGAGCTGCTCGACGCCGTCGAGGTTGAACGCCACGGCGATCGGGCTGATGTAGACGGGCAGGTCGATCGCGTTGCCGCCGTCGCACGCGGGTCCGGACGCCGCCATCTCCTCGTCGCTCAGCGCGACGTCGGAGGCGCCGAAGGCCGTGCCGCCCGCGAGGAAGGCCTCACGGCCGTCACCCGACCCGACGGGGTCGTAGCTGATCGCGGCCTCGGGGTGCTGCTCCTGGAAGCCGGTGATCCACGCCTCCATCGCCGATTCCTGCGACGAGGCGCCGGCGCCCTGGAAGCTGCCGGAGACGACCACCCGCGCCGCGGCGGTGGGGGCGGCGTCCGCCTCCGAGCCGGGCAGCCCGATCGCGGCGCAGCCAGCGACCGGCAGCACGAGGGCACCAACTGTGGCGGCGGAGACGAGACGGGTGTATTGGGAGGTGCTCACGCTTCGCGAAAATACTCACGGGCGCGGTCGCGCGAGCAAACGCCGGGTGAACGGAGGGTGACCGGCGTTCGTGTTTCACCCGTGAGGTGCGCCACGTCAGCGGCGCACCTCAGCGGGGCTCACCCCTCGTCGTCGGCCAGCTTGTAGCCCAGGCCACGCACCGTGAGCAGGAACTTCGGCGTGCCCGGGTCGGGCTCGATCTTGGAGCGGATGCGCTTGACGTGCACGTCGAGCGTCTTGGTGTCGCCCACGTAGTCAGCGCCCCACACCCGGTCGATGAGCTGGCCGCGGGTCAGCACCCGGCCGGCGTTCCGCATCAGCAGCTCCAGGAGGTCGAACTCCTTGAGCGGCAGCGCCACGCTCTCCCCGCTGACGGCGACGGTGTGCCGCTCCACGTCCATCCGGACCGGCCCCACCTCCAGCACGCCGTCCTCGTCGTGCTCGGACGACTCGTTGGGCTGCCGGCGGCGCAGCACGGCCCGCACGCGGGCCAGCAGCTCCCGGTACGAGTACGGCTTGGTCACGTAGTCGTCGGCACCGAGCTCCAGGCCCACCACCTTGTCGATCTCGGAGTCCTTCGCGGTCAGCATGATGACCGGCACGTCGCCGCGGGCCCGCAGCTCGCGGCACACCTCGGTGCCCGACAGCCCCGGCAGCATCAGGTCGAGCAGGACCAGGTCCGCCCCCTCCGCGTCGTACGCAGCGAGCGCCGAGTTGCCGTCCGCGGCCTCGACCACCTCGAAACCCTCGCGGGTCAGCTGGTACGTCAGCGGGTCCCGGTACGACTCCTCGTCCTCGACCACCAGGATGCGCGTCACGCACCTACCTCCTCGTTCTTCGTGGCCGCGTCGTCAGCGGCCTTGTGCTGGTCGTGCTCGTCGTGCTGGTCCTGATCCTCGCCGTCGCGGACGACGTCCGCCAGGGGCGGCGGGGTGACCCGGCCGGCGCGGCCCGCGCCGGCGGGCCGGTCGGCGGACGGGATCCGCAGGGTGAAGGTCGATCCCCGGCCGGGCTCCGACCACATCTGGACGTCGCCACCGTGGTCGGCCGCGACGTGCTTGACGATGCTCAGGCCCAGGCCGGTGCCCCCGGTGTCCCGGGAGCGCGCCGGGTCGACGCGGTAGAAGCGTTCGAAGACGCGGTCCTGCGCGTCCTCCGCGATGCCGACACCCTGGTCCACGACGGCGATCTCGACGAGACCCCCGCGCTCGTTGACGCCTACGCCCACCCGGCTGGCGGGCCCGGAGTACGCCACGGCGTTGTCGACCAGGTTACGGACCGCGGTGACCAGGAGGTTGTGGTCGCCGTAGACCTCGGTGTCCAGGTCGCCGCCCATGGTGATCGCGATGTTCTTGGACTGGGCGGTGGTGCGCGCCCGGTCGACCGCCTCCTCCACGACCTCGCGGATCGGGACGGGCGTCAGCTTGGGCATGGCGCCGGCGCCCTGCAGGCGCGACAGCTCGATGATCTCCTGCACCAGCGCGGACAGCCGGACGGCCTCCCGCTGCATGCGCTCGGTGAAGCGGCGGACGGCGACGGGGTCGTCCGCGGCGTCGGCCACGGTCTCCGCGAGCAGCGCCAGCGCGCCGACCGGCGTCTTCAGCTCGTGGGACACGTTGACCACGAAGTCGCGGCGGATCGCCTCGACCCGGCGGGCCTCCGTGCGGTCCTCGGCGAGCACCAGCACCCGGTCCAGGCCGAGCGGCGCCACGCGCACCTGCAGCAGCACCGTGCCCTGGCCCACCGGGCCGCGGGGCAGCTCCAGCTCCTGCTCGCGGATCACGCCGTCGCGCCGCACCAGGGCGACCAGGTCGATGATGGCGGCGTGCACCAGCGCGTCGTTGCGCACCACGCCGAGCGCGTACGCCGGCGGCGACGCGCGGATGACCTCGTCCTCGCCGTCCAGCACCACGGCCGCGGAGCGCAGCACGGAGAGCACGCGAACGAGGCCCGCGTCGAGCTCGTCGGGTTCGGTCGGGGGCAGGGCGTGCTGATGCCGTTCGGAGACGCGGAACGCCACGGTGGCGACCACGCCGACGATCACGCCGAGAATTCCGGCGACCAGCACCGGTACCCCGGAGATGATTCCGTCCACGCCTCCAGGGTAGGTCGACGTTTCAAGCGGTGACGGACGCGGGCGGGCGGTCGGAGGATCGCGTCGCCTACTGTTCATGTCAGGGAGGAAGAGCGTTAACCTCCCAGTACATCGCGCCGTCGAACCTGGACGGGTGCGGGCGGTAGCTGTGCCGTGCGCCGTTCCGGGACGTGTCCGGGCGGCCGGCCCGGCCGCGCGTCGGCCCTGCCCGCCCCCTCGGACGGCGCGACAGCGGACGCGACGCCGTCCGCGCGCCCCGGATGCGAGAGGAAACCGATGCGACAGATCTTCGATGCCGAGCTCCAGCAGGTCGGCGAGGACCTGACCGAGATGAGCAGGCTCGTCGAGTCCGCCATCACCCGTGCCGGAACGGCGCTGCTGGAGGCCGACCTGCAGCTCGCGCAGGAGGTGATCGCCTCCGACAAGACCATCGACGCCATCGAGGACTCCCTCGACGAGCGGTGCGTGCACCTGCTCGCGCAGCAGGCCCCGGTCGCGACCGACCTGCGCGTGGTCGTGAGCGCGCTGCGGATGAGCGCCTCCCTGGAGCGGATGGGCGACCTCGCCCGCCACGTGGCCCAGGTGGCGCGCGGGCGCTACCCCGCCCAGGCGATCGTCCCCGAGGCGCGGGACACCTTCACCAAGATGCACGACGCCGCCGTCCGCGTGGCGCAGCGCACCACCAAGCTGCTCGCCACGCGCGACCTCACGGTGGCCGAGGCGCTCGAGCGGGACGACGACATCATCGACGAGCTGCACCAGGAGACGTTCAACACGCTCCTGGCGCCGGGCTGGCAGGGCACCGTGCAGGAGGCCGTCGACGTGACGCTCGTGGGCCGCTACTACGAGCGGTTCGGCGACCACGGCGTCTCGGTCGCGCGCCGCGTGACGTTCCTGGTCACGGGCGACTTCCCGGAGGAGTGACCGGCCCGGACACATGACGAGAGGGTCCCGGCGGGCCCGGCCATCGCTGGCCGGGCCCGGCGGGACCCGCGCGTCGTCCTACCCGGTCAGCGA
>NZ_JBHVEG010000271.1:0-5698 GCF_042802395.1 Promicromonospora sp. NPDC057488 | reverse complement strand
CGTCGGCACCCTGCATCGAGGTCGGCACAGGCCTGTGCCGACCTCGATGCCGACTGCCGACCTCGCAGGAAGGTGCCGACGTCGAGCAGCACGGCCCGGACTCCCGTACCGCACCCAGCGGAACACCCCCGCCGCCGGACGGAATAGGCTGGGCCGGTGAGCCTTCCCAACCCCAACGAGCGCATCGTCTGGATCGACTGCGAGATGACCGGCCTCGACCTGCGCGCCGACGCGCTGATCGAGGTCGCCGCGATCGTCACCGACTCCGACCTCAACGTCCTGGGCACCGGTGTCGATGTCCTGGTCAAGCCGCCTGCCGAGGCGCTGGAGCAGATGAACGACTTCGTGCGCGCCATGCACACGACGTCGGGCCTGCTCGAGGAGCTCGACCAGGGGCTGACCCTCGAGGAGGCGCAGGAGCAGATCCTCGCCTACATCCGCGAGTACGTGCCCGAGCCGGGCAAGGCTCCGCTGGCCGGCAACTCGGTCGGCACCGACAAGTCGTTCCTCGACCTGCACATGGCCGACCTGGTGGACTACCTGCACTACCGGATCATCGACGTCTCCTCGATCAAGGAGCTCTCGCGGCGCTGGTACCCGCGGGTCTACTTCGCCTCCCCGAAGAAGGACGGCGGGCACCGCGCGCTGGCCGACATCCTGGAGTCGATCGACGAGCTGCGCTACTACCGCGAGGTGCTGTTCCCCGCGCAGCCCGGCCCCGACACGGCGACCGCGCGGGCCGCCGCCGCGCGCATCGCCGAGACGTCCGTCACGAAGCAGCTCGCTCCGTAGGTATGAGTTCGGATCGTGGCCGCTGACCATGTATGCTTTTCGACGGTCGCCGGTCCAGGATCGACGAGCATGGTGGGCGTAGCTCAGCTGGTAGAGCATCGCGTTGTGGTCGCGAGGGCCGCGGGTTCAAGTCCCGTCGCTCACCCCATGCAGAAGAGGGCCCCTCACTCCGGTGAGGGGCCCTCTTCCGTCTCCGCCGGCAGCCGACGCCGCCCCCGGCTCAGCCCAGGAGCTTGACCACCGCGTCGGCCAGCTTGTCCTCGACGCCCGTGCCGTACTTCATCCACAGCGACGGCTCGGTGAGCTCGAGCTCGATGACCATGGGCACGCCGTCGTCGCCCGTGACGAGGTCCACCCGCGCGTAGGTGAGGTCCGCGCCGGTCGCGGTGCGCGCCACGGCGAGCGCCCGCTCGGCCACCTCGATCTGCTCGGGCGTGGCCTCGTACGCCGAGTTCTCCTCCTCGGCGTACAGCTCGCCCTTGTCCTCGGCGGGGCCCGTGAGCAGCGCGTCCTTGCGGATGGCGTGGGTGTGCTCGCCGTCGACGAAGATGAGGCAGGTCTCGCCCGTGGTGTCCACGGAGGTGACGTAGGGCTGGATCATGACCCAGCGGCCGTCGTCGAGCAGGCGGGTGGCGTGCGCGATGGCCTTGCCGCGCGACTCCGCCGAGACGGGCTGGTAGCGGCCGGTGTTCTGGGCACCGGCGCTGACCACGGGCTTGACCACGAAGTCGCCGAACGCGGGCATGCGGGTGTGCACCGCGCGCTTGGACAGGTGCCGGGCGGGGTCGAGCCAGATGGTGGGGATCACGGGGATGCCCGCGGCCTCGAGCTCGCGCAGGTACCGCTTGTCGGTGTTCCACTCGATGACGTCGGCGGAGTTGGCCACCTTCGGCAGCGAGCGCGCCCACGCGAGGAACTCGTCGTGCCGCGGCGAGTAGTCCCAGGTGGAGCGGACCAGCACGAGGTCGTAGGCCTGCCAGTCGACGGCGGGGTCGTCCCACACGGCGGGTTCCGCGGTGATCCCGCGCGAGGAGAGCGCCGCGATCAGCGGCACGTCGTCCTTGTCGAGGTCAGGCAGCTGGGAGCAGGTCGCGAGGGCTACACGTGCGTTGGTCACGCCCCGAGACTATCGGGCGAGTTGTCCGAAGTCCCGGCCTGCGCACCGGTCAGGACGCGGCGTCGGTCACAGCGGCGTCGTCGGCGTCCGCGGGCTCCTCGGCCGGTTCCGTCTCCGCCGCGTCCCACGGGGTGTCGGCCGCGGCGTCCGCCGCCCGGCGCAGGGCGCCGAGGATCCCGTCGGCGGTGAGGGAGCCGACGACGTCCCCCGTCTCGCCCACCACGGGCACGCGCCCCATGGCCGACGCCGGCAGCGCCGCCACGGCCTCGAACGCGTCGGTCAGGCGCGCGCCGAGCCGCACGGGCGCGGGGGCGGGCTGCACGATCCGGTCGGCGCCGTCCAGGTCGGTCGTCTCCACCTGCGCGAGCGAGAGCATGCGCGAGGCCGCGCCGTCGCCGATGAAGTCGCGCACGCGCTCGGACGCCGGGTGAGCCAGCACCGCGAGCGGGCTCGCGACCTGCTCCAGCTTGCCGCCGCGGGACAGGACGGCGATGCGGTCGCCCAGGCGCGCGGCCTCGTCGATGTCGTGCGTCACGAGGATCACCGTGGTGCCCGTCTCCTGCTGGATGCGCTGGAACTCGGTCTGCAGGTGCCGGCGGAACTCCGGGTCGACGGCGCCGAACGGCTCGTCCATCAGCAGCACGGGCGGGTCGGTCGCGAGCGCCCGGGCCACGCCGATGCGCTGGCGCTCACCGCCGGACAGCTCGTGCGGGTACCGCTTCGCGTAGGTCGCGGCGGGCAGGCCCACGAGGTCCAGGAGCTCGGCCACGCGCGCCCGCGTACGCCGCCGGTCCCAGCCGAGCAGGCCGGGGACGGTCGCGATGTTGGCCTCGACCGTCCGGTGCGGGAACAGCCCGACGTTCTGGATCACGTAGCCGATGCGACGCCGCAGGGCCACGGGGTTGCTGTTGGTGACGTCCTCGCCGTCGAGCAGGATGCGGCCCGACGTCGGCTCCACCAGGCGGTTCACCATGCGCAGCGTGGTGGACTTGCCGCAGCCGGACGGGCCGACGAGGGCGAGCACCTCGTGCTCGCGCACGGAGAGGCTGAGTCCTTCGACGGCGACGGTGCCGCTCCCGAACGCCTTGCGGACGGTGTCGAGCTCGATCACGGTGCGAGAAGCCATGTGCTCGAACCTACCGGGTGAAGAGCACGATAGGTTTTACGGCATGCCCGGCAACCCGTGGTTCTCCTGGTCGTACGTGGTCGACAACGCGCCCCTGATCTGGCAGCGCACCGTCGAGCACGCCGGCCTGACGATCGAGGCGGTCCTGATCTCGGCGGCCATCGCCATCCCGCTGGGGGCGCTGGTCTCCCGGTCGCGGTGGCTGGCCGGGCCGGTGCTCGGCACCGCGGCGGTCATGTACACCGTGCCGTCGCTGGCGCTGTTCGCGATCCTGGCGCCGCTGCTGGGGATCGGCCGCACGCCGGTCCTGGTGGGCCTCGTGGTCTACGCGCTGCTGATCATCCTGCGCAACACCGTCGCGGGGCTGTCCACCGTGGACCCGGCCGTCACCGACGCCGCCCGCGGCCTGGGCTACGGTCCCGGCCGCCTGCTGGTGCAGGTGGCCATGCCGAGCGCGCTGCCCAGCATCATCGCCGGGCTGCGACTGGCCACCGTGTCCACCGTCGCGCTGGTGACCGTGGGCGTCGTCGTCGGGTACGGCGGGCTGGGCCAGCTCATGTTCCAGGGCTTCCGCAACAACTTCTACCGGGCCGAGATCATGACGGCGACGCTCGCGACCATCGCGCTCGCCCTCGTGCTCGACCTCGCCCTGTGGGCCGTCGGCAGAGCCCTGACCCCCTGGCTGCGCGGGAGGGCCGCATGAGCGCCCCCACCGGCGTCCTCCAGGAGGCCATCGTCTGGCTGAACGACCCCCTGACCTGGACCGAGCCCGGCGGCATCCTCGAGCTCGCGGGCGAGCACCTGGTCATGACGGCGATCGCCGTGGCCGTCGCCGCCGCCGTCGCCATCCCGACCGGCGCCTGGCTGGGGCACAGCGGCCGGGGGGCGGGCACCGTCGTCTGGCTCACCAACGCGTCCCGCGCGCTGCCGACGCTGGGCATCATCCTGCTGCTCGCCGCGGGCGGCCTGTTCGGCAACACCGCCACCGTCATCGCCGCGGCGTTCTTCGCCGTGCCGGTGCTGCTGGTCAACACCTACGAGGGCGTGCGCGGCGCCGACCCCGACGCCAAGGACGCCGCCCGCGGCATGGGCATGAGCGACGGCCGCATCCTGCTGCAGGTCGAGCTGCCGCTGGCCACCACGCTGGTCTCCGCGGGCCTGCGGGTGACGATCGTCCAGGTCGTCGCCACGATCCCGCTGGCCGCACTGGCCGGGGGCGGCGGCCTGGGCCAGATCATCGCGCTGGGCATGGGCACGCAGCGGTACGGCGAGGTGCTGGCGGGCGGCATCGTGGTCGCGGGGCTGTGCCTCGCGATCGACGGCGTGCTCGCGATCGGGCAGCGTCTGACCACGCCGGCGCCGCTGCGGGCCCGGGCGGGCTAGAACCCGCCGGGCGGCCTAATGTAACGACATCCTCACGAGCGGGTTTATCCCTTGCCATCGACCGCCTGCCGGGGTCGAATGGGACAGATCGAAGCCGTAGAACAGATGTACGTCACCCACGTTCGGAGACATTCGATGAAGTTCCCCCGTACGCATGTGTCCTTGCCCCGCGCGCTCGGCGCCGCGGCCGCCGTCGTCTCCCTCGCGTTCCTGACCGCCTGTGGCGAGCCGGGTTCTGCCGGTGGCAACAACGGTGGCAGCAGCGAGACCGGCGGCAGCAGCCTCGCGGCCTGCGAGGCCGTCCCCGGTGACGAGCTGGTGGTGCTCGAGGACGACAAGCAGCTCCAGACCGTCGACAACATCATCCCGGCCGTGAACGCGGCGGCGGTGGAGGGCGACGACACGCTGATCCCGCTGCTCGACACCGTCTCCGCCGCGCTCGACACCGACACCCTCATCGGCCTGAACAAGGCCGTGGACGTCGACCGCCGTACCTCGAAGGAGGTCGCCGAGGAGTTCGTGGCCGACGCCGGCCTGGACGCCCCCGAGCAGAGCGGCAGCGGCAAGATCGTCGTCGGCGCCGCCGACTTCGCCGAGAGCGCCACGCTCGGCACCATCTACGCGACGGTGCTGAACGCCGCCGGGTACGACGCCGAGGTCACCACCATCGGCAACCGCGAGGCCTACCTCCCCGCGCTGGAGGACGGCAAGCAGGTCCAGGTGATCCCCGAGTACGTGGGCACGCTGACCGAGTTCATCAACAAGGACGTCAACGGGGCCGACGCCGAGCCGGTCGCGAGCAGCGACCTCGACGCGACCGTCGAGGGCCTCACGGGTCTGGGCGAGGAGGTCGGCCTCGTGTTCGGCCAGCCGTCCCCCGCTCAGGACCAGAACGCCTTCGCCGTGACCAAGGCGTTCGCGGACGAGCACAGCCTCACGACGCTCAGCGAGCTCGCCGAGGCGTGCGGCGGCCTGGTGCTCGGCGGCCCGCCGGAGTGCACGGAGCGCCCGTTCTGCCAGCCCGGCCTGGAGGAGACCTACGGCCTGGAGTTCGCGGAGTTCCGCTCGCTCGACGCCGGCGGCCCGCTGACCAAGTCGGCGCTGCAGCAGGGCGAGGTCACCCTCGGCCTGGTCTTCAGCTCGGACGGCTCGCTGACGCCCACGAGCTGACCCGCCACTGACCCGCCCCGCCCTCTCGCGGGCCGGGCGACTGTGCGGTTCCCTTTCGAGGCCTAAGTTTCTTCGCTTTGAGCAGGCTCAAAGCGAAGAAACTTAGGCCT
>NZ_JBHVEG010000270.1:0-5733 GCF_042802395.1 Promicromonospora sp. NPDC057488 | reverse complement strand
GGTCACCTTGTGGTGACCGGCCCGTCGTGCCGAGAACGTCGCTCAGCGGGAGGCTGCGATCAGGAGAACGACCCGCCGCAGGCGCATGCGCTGCCGGCGTTCGGGTTGTCGATCGTGAAGCCCTGCTGCTCGATGGTGTCCTTGAAGTCGATCGTGGCGCCCTCGAGGTACGGCACGCTCATCTTGTCCACGACGACCTCGACGCCGTCGTAGTCGCGCAGAGCGTCCCCGTCGAGCACCCGCTCGTCGAAGTAGAGCTGGTAGATCAGCCCGGAGCAGCCACCCGGCTGCACCGCGACGCGAAGGCGCAGGTCGTCGCGGCCCTCCTGCTCGAGCAGGCTACGGACCTTGCCCGCGGCGACGTCGGTGACGTTGACGCCGTGGGTAGCGATGTCCGTGGTGGTGTCGGTCATGTCATCTCCCGATCGTGTTCGACATACCGGTAGTCGATCCTTGAACGTTGCCAACCCATCGGCTGGTCCGTCTGTTCCCGCTTGCCGGTCTGTTCTCAGATCGTACGCCCACGTCCCGGCCGATCTCATCACCGTCCGGGATGCGCGTCGCTGTCCGCGCCCTCAGCGCGCCCAGCCCGGCGACCAGGTCCGGGCCACGCGGGCGAGGTCCTCGCCGACCACCTCGTGCACCCCGCTCAGGCCCGCGGTGGACCACTCCCGCCTGCTCACCTCGCTGCGGCCGGTGACCACGACCACCGGCACCGCGTGCGGCGCGGCGGCGGCGGCCGCCTCCACGACCACCCCCTTGTGCAGCCCCTCGCCGTCCAGCCGCGTGACGTACGCCACGACGACGTCGGCGCGTCCGGCGACGTCGGCCAGCTCCGCGCCCTCCGCCCGCGGCAGCGCGGACGGGGCGGGCCCGGGCGCGGACGGTCCCGGGTGCGCGGGCCCGGCGTCCTGCGGCCCGACGGCGGCGGGCCGGCCCACCGGGATCGCCGGTCCGGCCAGGAGCACGCCGCGGCCGGCGCCGCCGTCGTCGTGCACCGGGCCGGCCGAGGGGGCTGCGACGGATCCGGGTAGCCGGACCTCGCGCACCTCGGTGGTCGCGTGCGGGGCGGCGGCGCGCCACCCGGCGGCGAGTCGCTCGGCGTCGGGCAGGGTCTCGGCAAGCAGCAGCACGTGCACGAGAGGCATCGTGGCACCGTCCTGACTACGTGTCACCACCGCGTGTCATGATGGTTACCGTGAGCACCCTGCTGGCTGAATACTCCGGTTTCTCCGAGCCCGCCTCGTCCCCGTTGCTGCTGCTCGGCCAGGGGCGTGACCTGGCCTCCGAGCGCGGCGTGGAGTGCACGGGCGAGCTGCCCGCACCGAGCGACCCCGACCTCGTGGACCGGGCGCGCGCCGCACGGGCCGCCCTCGGCAGCCGCGCGTTCGTCCTGGGCCACCACTACCAGCGCGACGAGGTCATCGACTTCGCCGACGTCACCGGTGACTCCTTCAAGCTCGCGCGCGAGGCGGCCGCCCGCCCCGAGGCCGAGTTCATCCTGTTCTGCGGCGTGCACTTCATGGCCGAGAGCGCGGACATCCTGACCTCCGACCAGCAGCAGGTCGTGCTGCCGGACCTCGCGGCCGGCTGCTCGATGGCCGACATGGCCGCGATCGGCCAGGTCGAGGAGGCCTGGGCCGTGCTGCAGGACGTCGGCATCGCGGACTCCACGATCCCCGTCACCTACATGAACTCGTCGGCCGCCATCAAGGCCTTCACCGGGCGCCACGGCGGCACGGTGTGCACCTCCTCCAACGCGGAGGTCGCGCTGCGCTGGGCGTTCGACCAGGTGGGCGGCGTCGACGGCACCGGCAAGGTGCTGTTCCTGCCCGACCAGCACCTGGGCCGCAACACCGCGGTCCTGGAGCTGGCGATGTCGCTGGACGAGTGCGTGGTCTTCGACCCGCGCAAGCCGAACGGCGGGCTGACCGACCAGGAGCTGCGCGACGCGCGGATGATCCTGTGGCGCGGCCACTGCTCGGTGCACGGGCGCTTCTCGGAGCAGAATGTCACCGACATCCGCGCGGCGGTGCCCGGCGTCAACGTGATGGTGCACCCGGAGTGCAAGAACGAGGTCGTCACGGCGGCCGACTACGTGGGCTCGACCGAGTACATCATCAAGAAGCTCGAGGCGGCCGAGCCCGGCTCCGCGTGGGCGATCGGCACCGAGCTGAACCTGGTGCGCCGGGTCGCCCGGGCACACCCGGACAAGCAGGTGCACTACCTCGACTCGACGGTGTGCTTCTGCTCCACGATGAACCGGATCGACCTGCCCCACCTGGTGTGGGCCATGGAGTCGCTCGTCGAGGGACGCATGGTCAACCGGATCGTCGTGGACGCCGACGACGCCCACTGGGCGCGCGTGGCGCTCGACCAGATGCTGGCCCTTCCCGGAATCTGACCGGGCTGAGCGTGTGAGCGGCAACGGCGGGCTGCGCATCGGGATCTTCGTCTTCGACGGGGCGGAGGAGCTCGACGTCGTCGGGCCCTTCGAGGTCTTCGCGGAGTGGGGGTCCCACTCCCAGCTGCGGCCGACCGTGAGCACGTTCTCCTGGGACGGCGCCGGCGTGCGCCTCGCCAAGGGCCTGCGGATCCTGCCGGCGCACGGCGCGGACGACGTCGGGCCGCTGCACGTGCTGGTCTACCCGGGCGGGCTCGGCACGCGGCCGCTGCTGGCCGAGCCGGGGCACCTGGAGTGGCTGCGTCAGATCCGCAAGCAGACCCCGATCATGGCGAGCGTCTGCACCGGCGCCCTGCCGCTCGCGGCCGCCGGGCTGCTGGCGGGACGGCCCGCCACCACGCACCACGAGCACTACGACGAGCTGACCGACCTGGACCCGAGCGTGCTCGTGGACACCGAGGCACGCTACGTGGACGACGGCGACGTGATCACCTCTGCGGGCGTCTCCTCGGGCATCGACATGGCGCTCCACCTGGTCGAACGCCTGGAGACGCCGGCCGTGGGACGGTCGGTGCGCAGCGCGATCCAGCACCCGCCCGCGCAGCCTGGACAAGGTATCTAGTACTGGCGGTTCTCGGTATAACCTCGGGCGCATGGCTCGCATGCTCCAGCTCACCTGGACCGGACTCTTCCCGCGCAAGGCCCGCCCCGGACAGACCCTGCTCGACCCCTCGGTCACCCGGATGCGCGTCGGCCCCCTGGACCTCGACTCGTACCTGCACGTCAACAACGGCACGTACCTGCAGATGATGGACGTGGCTCGGAACAACCAGATCGCCGACCTCGGCATGTTCCCGGTCGCCAAGGAGAAGGGCTGGGCGCCCGTGGTCGCGGCGTCGACCATGAAATACCGGCGGTCCCTGCAGCCGTTCGACCGGTTCGAGATCACCACCCGGATCCTCGGCTGGGACGAGCGCGTCTTCTACCTGGAGCAGGTGTTCACGCGCGGCGACAAGCTGTACGCCCGCGGGATCGTCGCCAGCCGCTTCCTGGACCGCAAGGGCAACCGGATCTCCGCCCTCGAGGTGGTCCGGGACGCGACCGGCCAGGACCTGCCCTCCCCTGAGCTCCCCGCCGACGTGGCGGCGTGGGCCCGCGCGCTGGACGTGGCACCGCGCGAGCCCTCCGCCACCAGCTAGGCCGCCGGTCGGCGAAAAGGAGCTAGAGCCCCTCGCCCACCTTGGTGAGCAGCAGCGCCTCGGCCAGGACCACGTTCTGCAGCTCGCCCAGGTGCACGGACTCGTTGGCGCCGTGCGCCCGCGAGTCGGGGTCCTCGACGCCGGTCACCAGGATCGCGGCGTCGGGGAACACCTCGAGCAGGTCCGCGATGAACGGGATGGACCCGCCCACGCCGACGTCGACGGGCGCAGTACCCCACGCCTCGGTGAAGGCGGCGCGCGCCGCCCGCATGGCGGCCGTATCGCCGGGGGCGAGGAACGGCTTGCCCTGCTCGCCCGACCGCCACGTGGCCTGCACGCCGAACGGCGCGTGCTTCGCCACGTGCGCGGCCAGCGCCGCATCGGCCGCCGCCGGGTCCTGGCCGGGGGCGAGCCGCAGCGAGATCTTGGCGGTGCAGCGCGGCGCGATCGTGTTGGACGCCTCGGCCACCGAGGTGACGTCCATGCCGATGACGGACAGCGCGGGCTTGGACCACAACCGCCCCGACAGGGTGCCGGTACCGGCGAGCGCGACCCCGTCGAGCAGCGAGGAGTCGGCGCGGAACGAGGCCTCGTCGTAGTCGACCTCGGGCTCGGGGGCGGTGACCAGGCCCTCGATGGCGACGTCGCCGGCATCGTCGTGGAACGTCGCCACGAGGCGGGACATCAGGGTCACGGCGTCGAGCACGGCGCCGCCGAACATGCCGGAGTGCACGGCGTGGTCAAGGACGCGCAGCTCGATCTCGCCGTCGACCAGGCCGCGCAGCGACGTGGTCAGGGCGGGGACGCCCACCTTCCAGTTGGTGGAGTCGGCCACGACGATGACGTCGGCCGCGAGCAGGTCGCGGTAGGTCTCCAGGAAGGCGCGGAAGGACGGCGAGCCCGATTCCTCCTCGCCCTCGAGGAAGACGGTGACACCCACGGGCAGGTCGGCGCCGTCGGGCAGGCCGAGGGCGCGCAGGGCGCCGAGGTGGGCCACGATGCCCGCCTTGTCGTCGGCCGCGCCGCGCCCGAAGAGGCGCTCGCCCACCTGCGTGGGCTCGAACGGGTCGGTGTCCCAGGTGGCCGGGTCGCCCGGGGGCTGCACGTCGTGGTGCGCGTACAGCAGCACGGTCGGCGCGCCCTCGGGCGCAGGGCGGCGGGCGACGACGGCGGGCGCGCCCGGCGTGCCATCGGGGCGCGGCGCGGAGAGGATCTGGACGTCCGGCAGGCCGGCGTCACGCAGGAGCTGTGCGGTGGCGGCGGCGCTGGCGGCCACGTGCTGCTGGTCGAACGCGGCGGCCGAGACGCTGGGGATGCGCACGAGCGCCTCGAGGTCTGCCTGGAGGGCGGGGAACTGCTCGGTGACGCGGGCCCGGAGGGCCGCGGTGGTATCGGTGGTCACGCCCCCACGTTAACGGCTCGGAACCGGCCGCCGCCGGGAGCGATTAGGCTGGGAGGGTGTTCTCCCGCAGCAAGACTTCGACACCAGACGGCGTGACCCCCGTGGGCGACTCCCCCGACGAGGTGACGCCGACGTCCGACGCGGCCCAGACCGCCGCCGGCAAGGGCCGCCCCACGCCCAAGCGCAACGTCGCGCAGGCCGCCAACAAGCGCCCGCTGGTCCCGGACGACCGCAAGGCGGCGCGCAAGACGCAGCGCGAGAAGTCCCGCGTCGACCGGGAGCGCGCCTACCAGGCGATGCAGACCGGTGACGAGAGGTACATGCCGGCCAAGGACAAGGGCCCGGTGCGCCGGTACGTGCGCGACTTCGTCGACGCGCGCTGGAACCTCGGCGAGTTCTTCCTGCCGGTCGCGTTCATCTTCCTGTTCGCGACGTTCTTCACGCAGCAGTACCCGCAGCTCAGCATCTTCGTGATGCTCGGCCTGTACGGGTTCCTGTTCCTGACGATCGTCGACGTGTGGCTGCTGTGGCGGTCGCTGAAGAAGCGGCTGACGGCCAAGTTCGGCGAGGTGCCGCGCGGCCTGGTGATGTACACGGTGACCCGCGCGTACCAGCTGCGCCGGTCGCGGCTGCCCAAGCCGATGAGCAAGAAGCGCGGCAACTACCCGGAGTGACCCGGGACTGACATCAAAGACCTGTGGCGGGGCGGAACCGGTCGGTTCCGCCCC
>NZ_JBHVEG010000269.1:0-5757 GCF_042802395.1 Promicromonospora sp. NPDC057488 | reverse complement strand
TTGCAGAAACGTACGACGACACGCCAGAGGCCCGGGTGAAATACCCGGGCCTCTGGCGTGTCGTCGTCCCGACGGGGGTGGGTTCAGTCCTCGTTGGGCATGAGGATCCAGAACGCGATGTAGGCGAGGAACTGCGGTCCAGGGATGAAGATCGAGGCGACGGCGAGGACCCGGACGAGCGTCGGGTCCCAGCCGAATCGGTGGGCGATACCGGCGCAGACACCGGCGATCATGCGCCCCTGGCGTGGACGGGAGAGTGTCTGTGTGCTCATGTCATCGACGCTACGTGGGCCGTGAGCCGCCCGGTATCCGGTGATCCCCCGGTCCGGCCCTGAACCTGCCCGGAGGGCGGCCAGGGTGGACCAGGTCGCCCCGCCGGGGTGCTCAGGCGGCCTGACGCTCGTTCGGGATCGCGACCCAGCAGATGAGGTAGGCCAGCACCTGCGGGCCCGGGATGAGGATCGAGGCGACGGCGACGACCCGCACGACAGTGGGGCTCCAGCCGAATCGGTGGGCGATCCCGGCGCAGACACCGCCGATGATGCGCCCCTGGCGCGGACGGGAAAGGGTGTTTGTGCTCATGCTGTCGACGCTACGTGCGCGGCGCCCCGGGCGACATCCGGGCTCACCCGGATCTTGCCCTGAGCGAGGGCTGCGACCTCCCCCGCAAGAGGTAGGGGTGAACTTCCTCGAAACGGTCCGGCCGGGCTTCCGGCGACGCCTAGTCTTGGCCCGCTCGATCGACGACCGGAGGCCCTGGTGGCTGTTGCTGTTCCTGTTTTTCCCATGAGGCTCCGGGGTGCGGCGGTACGTGCCGCAGCGGCCTTCGCCGGCGGTGCACTCGTCGCGTCCTCGGTACTGGTTCCTGCTGTCCCCGCCGCCGCATCGGCGGCGGACCTGCCGGCACCCTCCGGCATCACGGTGGGCGGCCAGGTCTGCGGGGCGGAGCCCGTCACGGTCGCGCTCGACAGGGAGGGCTCCACCGTGCTGCCCTTCACCGCCGAGCTCGACGCAGGGGTCGACCGTGTCACCGCGGTCGCCCTCGACTCACTCGGCAACGCCGCCACGACGCGCACGTACGAGACATACGGCCAGGTCGTGCGGGAGTCCCTTCGGGCGGACGACCTCACCGACAACGCCGTCAACACGCTGCGGGTCAGCGTGCTGGCCGACGACGGTACGAACGGCCCGGCGGCCGAGTGCACGTTCCTGCTGCGCCGTGGTCCCATCGCCCAGCTGTCGATCGTCCCGGTGCTCGGTGCCGAGACCGTCTACGCCTCCTGGTCCAGCCGGGGAGGTGTCGGCGTGGCCGGTGCGTTCGCGGTCGTCGCCCCCCGGTCCCCGGACACCGTCGCCTTCGCGTACGGCTACGCCGCGGAGAACACCGCGGAGCCTGCGGTCTGGACCACCGTGCCCGCGACGGAGCACGCCGTGATCCCGTTCGTCCCGACAATCGCGGGACAACAGGTGGTCAAGGTGGCCGAGGTCGACGAAACGGGTCTCATCGGCGTGGCGACCGACCTGAAGGTCTACGTCGCGCGCCCAGATCGGGCCGAGGATGTCCCACCTGCCGTCACCCCTCGGAAGCTCACAGATACGCAGCCGGACGACGACCTGGTGACGGTCCGCCTCACCCTCACGGACGATCTCGTGGCGCCGGCAGGTGAGGCGACGCTGTACGACGGCGCCACCGAGCTCGGCCGGACCACGTTCGACGCCCGCGTCAAGGACGTACCGGTGCGGCCGAGCCAGGTCGGCCCCGGCCACCGCGATCTTCGCGTCGAGTACGTGCAGTTCGCCGGGGCACCCACCGTCACGAGCACGCTGCGGGTCTGCCTCGTCTCGTGCCCGTTCACAGGCGGGTCGGTGGCGGTCACGTCGATCACGTCGGTCGGCAACTCCCACCCCAGCTACAACAGCTCCTACTGGGCACGGGTCGACGGTTTCAGCCCGATCCCGGCGTCGTACGCGTACCAGTGGCTGCGCGACGGTGCGGCCATCAAGGGCGCGACGAGCGACCGGTACCTGAGCTCACCGGCGGACGTCGGACGCAGCATCTCCGTACGGGCCACGGCGCTGGGGCCCACCATGAGCCCCCGTGCGGTCACGTCGACACCGTTCACGGTCCGGCCACGGGACACCATGCACGTCAGCTACGGGCTCAGCGGTGTCGGCAGCCCCTGGGAGAGCAACTACTGCTACTGCCAGGCCAGTGACGGCCAGAGCGCTGGAACGGCAGGCATCGGATGGGCGGCGCAGGCTCTGATCGCCCGCCCGTACTCGGAGTCGTACTGGACGAGCCCGGTGCCGTCGACCAGTACCGAGTCGCAGGCCGCTTTCTGGTTCGAGACCGAGGGCTATGTCCAGGGCCGCGGATGGGTCGGTTCCAAGGCCAGGTCGAACATGTACTACGTCGGCAGCATCGGGGAGAAGCGCCGGCTCGAGGCCATCCGGATCTCACCCGGAGGTCCGCACGCTTCGTTCTACGACGTCTGGTACCGCGTTCACGTGCCGAAGCTCGGCTGGCTGGGCTGGGCGAAGAACGGCGAGGCGTCGGGTACGACGGGGTTCGCCTACCGCATCGAGGACGTCCAGATCCGCGTGCTGCCCAAGGGCAAGACGCTCTCGGCGAGCACCACCGGCAACGCGCCCTTCTACGACAGGACGACCCAGAACCAGGTCACGGTGCAGCCCTACCTGCGGCCGGCGGGCTGGAGGACGGTCGTTCGCGGGGGTGCGACCGCCGGATACACCAGCACCTCGCAGCGCCTGAACGCCGTGCGCGTCGACGTGAACGGCCAGCGGTACTCGGGCGGTGTCCAGGTGTCGGCCAAGGTCGAGGGCTCCGGCTGGCGGCCCTACGTGGGCGACACCCGGGTCTCGGGCACCTACCACCGCACGAACCGCACCTCCGCGTACCGGATGCGGCTCACCGGCGAGATGGCCAAGCAGTACGACATCTACTACCGCGTGCACGTGGCCGGCACCGGCTGGCTCGGCTGGGCGCGGAACAACGGGCGTGCCGGCACGGAGTCGTACAAGTACCGCAACACGGCGGTCCAGGTGGTCCTCGTCAAGAAGGGCGAGCGTCCGCTGATGAGCGGCTACGGCCGGGCTGCCTACAAGGGCTGAAGCGGGCCGGGTGCCGGGCGGCGGTCCCGCCCGGCACCGCCGAGCGGCTCACCACCCGCCCGGCGCCAGCACCTTCCGGATCCGCTTCTCGCTGACCGGCCCGTCCGTGCCGAGCTGCTGCGCGAACAGCGACACCCGCAGCTCCTCCAGCATCCAGCGCACCTCGGCCAGCTCGGCGGCGCGGGCGGCGTCCGGCGATCCCGCCGCGTACGTCGCCTGCGCCTTCTCGTAGGCCGACGTCACGTCGCCGATCCGCCACGCGAGGTCCGCGTCGCGCCCTGGGTTCTCCGCGGCCTTGGTCAGGCGGTGCGAGTCCGCCCGCAGGTAGCGCGCCAGGTGCGGCAGGCGTCGCGGCGGCGTCGCCGACACGAACCCGTCGTGGATCAGCGTCGCGCGGTGCTCGCGGATGTCCTGCAGCGTGTTGAGCAGCGCCAGGCTGCCCGACGCGCGGACCTCCGCCTCGAGCGTGCGGCTCGCCGACAGCGCGGCGACCACGTGCCCGACGACGCGGTGCACCTCGTCCTCCAGGTGCTTGCGGACGAACGCGAGCGCGTCGGCGTAGTCCGCCGCCGACCGCACGGCCGCCGCGTCGGGCCCGCCCGGGGGCGTGTCGTACCGCGCCTCGTCGGCCGGTGACGTCAGCGAGACGACGGCGGCGAGCTGCAGGTCCGCCACCAGCGCCTCCGTGCTGGGGTACGGCGACGCCGCGAGCGTCAGCGACTGCGTGCCGGTCCACCGCGACGTGATGCGCCCGGTCCCGAGCGCCGTCTCCGACAGCAGCAGCCGTCGCACGCCGGCTGCGTGCGCGGCGGCCTGGGCCGTCTCGTCCGCCAGGATCCGGAGCGCGACGCCGACGGTGCGCGCCTGCCCCTTCACCTTCGGGGCGGTCTCCTCGACCAACGCGGGGAAGCCCCGGACCACGACCCCGGCGCCCACGTCGGTCGACACCGACTCCGGGAGCACCCCGCCGTCGGGCAGCCCGGCGGGCCACCCGGTGAGCCCGGTCTGCTCCCCGACGACGGCGCCGGCGCTCGCGCCGCTCCCGGCCGGGGCCGAGGCACGCGCACCCACCGCGGCCGGTGAGGCGGAGCCCGGCGCGGGCGCCTTCGCTCCGGGGACGGACGCGTCAGCGGCCCCGGCCCCGGCACCCCCGGCACCTGCGGCGGCCCGGGCCTCGGCCAGTGCCGCGCCGACGGCCCCGCGCACCGCCGACCGCACCGCGGCCTCCGCACGCGAGGCGAGCTTGCGCTGCAGCAGCACCAGGTCCTTGGACTCGTCCAGCACCACGGACGAGGCGTTCCGGCCCCGCCCGCGCTCCTCGATCACGCGGAACGTCACCCGGAGGTGCCGCGGGAGCCGGGAGACCCGCTCGTCGTCCCACACCTCGGGCGGCACCACGACGTCGCGCAGCGCGCGCACCGCCCGCGTGAACGCCGAGGTGTACGGCTCGGCCATGTCGCCCGCCCGGGCGATGTCCGCCCAGGCCGGGGCCTCGGCGCGCAGCCAGGCGACGACCTCGCGCGCGACGTCGGGGGCCGGCACGAGCTCGCGCCGCACCGTCTTGGGCAGCGACTTGATGGTCGCCACGGTCAGCTCCTCGAGCAGCCCGGGCACCATCCAGTCAAACCCGTCCGGCACCACGCGGGCCAGCACGGCCACGGGCACGTGCACGGTCACGCCGTCGGCGTCGGACCCGGGCTGGAACTGGTAGGTGAGCGGCAGGGAGAGCTCGCCCTGCGGCCAGGTCTCCGGGAACTCGGCCGTGTCCACGGAGGCGTCGCCGACCAGCTGCTCCATGGTGAAGGTGAGCAGGTCGGGCGTCTCCTTGCGGGCCCGCGACCACCAGCGGTCGAAGTGCGCCGCGGACACCACGGTCTCGGGCACGCGCTCGTCGTAGAAGGCGAAGAGGTCGTCCTCGTCCGCCACCAGACCGCGCTGCCGGGACCGGGCCTCCAGCTCGCCGGCCTCCTCCAGGAGGGCCCGGTTGTCGTGGAAGAACCGGTGGTGCGTGGTCCACTCGCCCTGCACCAGCGCGTGCCGCACGAACATCTCGCGCGCCGCCTCGGGGTCGACCTTCGCGTAGAGCACGCGGCGGTCGGACACGATCGGCACCCCGTACAGCAGCACCTTCTCCGTGCACATCGCCGCGCCCTGCTTGGTGGACCAGTGCGGCTCCGAGTAGGTGCGCTTCGCGAGCGGCCCCGCGAGGTCCTCGGCCCACTCGGGCTGGATGCGGCTGACGTCGCGGGCCCACAGGCGGCTGGTCTCGACCAGCTCGCCGGCCATGATCCACACCGGCGGCTTCTTGGACAGCGGCGAGCCCGGGAAGATCGCGAACCGCGCCCCGCGTGCGCCGACGTACTCGTTGCGGGCCTGCTTCTTGGCCCGCTTCAGCGCGATCTCGCGCTGGGCCCCCCGCAGGTGCGCGACGGCGGACGCCTTGACCTCGCCGGTGTCCTGCATGCCGATCTGCGACAGCAGGCCCGCGAGCAGCGACCGGTGGATCGTGTCGTCGTCCCAGGTCTGCCGGTACGACGCGGCCTCGGGCTCGGCCGCCGAGCCGCCCTCGCCGGTCGGGCCCCCGGTGGTCGAGCCTGTCGAGACCTCGTCCGGTCTCGACAGGCT
>NZ_JBHVEG010000268.1:0-5767 GCF_042802395.1 Promicromonospora sp. NPDC057488 | reverse complement strand
GTCACGCGAGGTGACCGGGGCGTCGTCTGGTGAGGCGGGAGGATCAGTGCGCGACGGCGACCTGACGCAGCTCGGTGGCGAGCTGCTCGTCCACGCGGCCGCGCAGGTGGGTGCCGGCGGCCACGTGCTCGGTGAGCTCGATGTCACCGTGCTCGTGCACCCGGTGCACCAGGTCGCCCCGGTCGTACGGGACCACCAGGTCGACGTGGACGCCGGGCCGCGGCAGGTCGGCCGCGATCCGCGCGCGCAGCTCGGCGATGCCCTCGCCGGAGTGCGCGGAGACGACGGCGGTGTGCCGCTCGCGCCGCTGGATGCGGCCGACGACCGTCGGGTCGGCGACGTCGGCCTTGTTCAGCACCACGATCTCGTGGACGTCCTCGAACGCCGGGATCTCGGACAGCACCTCGCGGACCGCCGCGATCTGGCCCTCGGGGTCCGGGTGGGACGCGTCGACCACGTGCAGCAGGATGTCGGCGTCGCCGACCTCCTCCAGCGTGGAGCGGAACGCCTCCACGAGCTGGTGCGGCAGGTGCCGCACGAACCCGACCGTGTCCGTGAACGTGTAGACGCGGCCGTCCTCCGTCTTCGTGCGCCGGACCGTCGGGTCCAGCGTGGCGAACAGCGCGTTCTGCACGAGCACGCCCGCACCGGTCAGCGCGTTCAGGAGCGACGACTTGCCGGCGTTGGTGTAGCCCGCGATGGCGACCGCGGGGATCGCGTTGCGCTTGCGGCTGAGCCTCTTGGTCTCGCGGGCCGGCTTCATCGCGTTGATCTCGCGGCGCAGCTTGGCCATGCGGTCGCGGATGCGCCGCCGGTCCAGCTCGATCTTGGTCTCACCGGGACCGCGCGAGCCCATGCCTGCGCCCGCGCCGCCCACCTGGCCACCGGCCTGGCGGGACATCGACTCGCCCCAGCCGCGCAGGCGCGGCAGGAGGTACTCGAGCTGGGCGAGCTCGACCTGGGCCTTGCCCTCCCGGGACTTCGCGTGCTGCGCGAAGATGTCCAGGATCAGCGCGGTGCGGTCGACGACCTTGACCTTGACCACGTCCTCCAGCGCACGGCGCTGGGACGGGGCGAGCTCGCTGTCGACGATCACGGTGTCCGCGCCGGTCGCGAGCACGACCTGGGCCAGCTCCAGCGCCTTGCCGGAGCCGAGGTACGTGCCGGGGTCGGGCTTCTGCCGTCGCTGCAGCAGGCCGTCGAGCACCTGGGAGCCGGCCGTCTCGGCCAGCGCGGCGAGCTCGCGCAGCGAGATCTCCGCGTCGCGGGCCGCGTGCTCGCCGCCCGAGAACAGGCCGACCAGCACGACTCGCTCCAGGCGCAGCTGCCGGTACTCGACCTCGGTGACGTCCTCGAGCTCGGTCGACAGGCCGGCCACGCGGCGCAGCGCGGTGCGCTCCTCGAGGTCCAGCTGGTCGCCGTCGGCCGCGGTGTGCACCGTTCCGCCGTCGGCACGTGCGGTCCCCGCCCGAGCGAGAACCCGTGCCACGACATCGTTCGCGATCGCCTGGGCGTCTGCCTGGGCCGCGCGGAGTTCGGGCGTCTCCTCTGCGGGGAGCTCGGGCTCTGTCGGGGTGTGGGTCATGTATTACCTAACTCTCGATGGTTTGTGCTCGTTACAACAAGTTTCCCACGCCCGAAAGTCCCGCGGCTATGTCTTTCCCCAACCCGCCGCTGTGGTGATCACACCTGTGGATAACCAGCACGGCCCGACGGCGGCCGCTCAGACTTGGAGCACGACGACCACCACACGCAGGGGACGGTACGACCATGCCCGAAGAGATCGAAGGACCCGACCGGACGGGCCGCCCGTGGACCGACGAGGAGACCGCCCGGATCGTGGACCTGGTCCGCGCCGGCGCGGACGAGAGCACCGTCGTCGCCCGTTCCAGGCGGAGCGGCCCCTCGGTGGTGAGCCGGCTGCGGCGGATGCTGCCGCTGGAGCACCGCTCGTGCCCGTCCGACATGGTGGCGGCCGCTCTGCACGGCCACCTGCGCGACGCGGACTACGACTGGCGCGCGGCGATGCTCCTGACGCCGCCCCCGCGGCCGGTGGTCCGCCCGCCCGAGATCGTGCGGACGGGCGTGGCGGGGCTGACGGACGGCGACCTCGTCGGCATCGCGCACAGCGTCCTGCTCGACGACCGGGCGGCCACCGCGGACCTGCGCGAGCGCCTGGTCGGCGAGGTCCGGGAGCGCGGGCTGGTCCGGGACGTCGTCGCCGCCCACGAGTCCTACCTGGCCACGCTCCGGGAGCCGGCCGGGATCCGGGACGTCGACGAGTGGGTCCACCGCTGGTCCACGGCGGTGGGTCTCGGCGCCGACCGGTACCGGGCGTACACGGGGTACGGGCCGTGGGAGTGAGGCGGCGGGGTCAGCCGAGGTCGAGGCGCATCACGCGGCGGCGCTTGGTCGGGCGGCTGACCTCGACGAGCCCCGCCGCGGCGAACGGCCCGGGCGTGCCCACGTTGACCTCGCCCCACGAGATGTCCTGCCCCGGCTCCGGGGCGATCGGGTAGCCCTCGACGGCCCGGGCGCCGCGCTCGCGCGCGTGCGCCACGGCGGCGGCCGCCAGGGGGTACATCAGGCCCTGCTTGCGCATGCCCGCGCGGACGGCGAAGCACGTCACCGCCCAGACCCCGGCGTCGTCCTTGTCCTCGTGCCGGCCGGCCCACGGGACCTGGCTGCCGCGGTAGCGCACGAACTCGGTGCGAGGCGCCACCGCGACCCAGCCGGCGGGCTCGCCGTCGACGTACCCGAGCAGGGCGCCGGACGTCGGGGCGTCCGGCCCCGGGTCGAGCTGCTCGCGAAGCTGATGGGTGCGTTCCTCGACGGGCATGTACCACCAGGCGCGGTCGCCCAGCCGGATGCGCTGGCACTGGCAGTGGTGCGCGCCGCCGCGCGTGCCGAACACGGTCTGCACGTCGTCCCAGCGGTCGGCGGTGGCCACGGCGATCTCCATGCCCGCAGGCTGGCACCGCTCACGCCACCCGGCAAGCGCCTACGATTGCGCGGTGTCCAGCGACCACTACTTCACCGCACAGCCCGCCTCGGACGACGAGCGCCGCACCCGGACCGTCCGCCTCGCCGGGCGGGAGCTGGAGGTCGAGGTGGCGTCCGGCGTCTTCTCCCCCGGCGGCGTGGACAAGGGGACGGTCGTGCTGCTGGAGCACGTACCCGCACCCCCGGCGACGGGCGACCTGCTCGACCTCGGCTGCGGCTGGGGCCCGATCACGATCACCCTGGCGCTGAAGGCCCCGGAGGCCACGGTCTGGGCCGTCGACGTGAACGAGCGTGCGCTCGACCTGGTCCGGCGCAACGCCGAGCGGCTCGGGCTGACCAACGTGCGGGCTGTCCTGCCCGACGACGTCCCGGACGACGTGCGGTTCGCCGCCTGCTGGTCCAACCCGCCGATCCGCGTGGGCAAGCAGGTGCTGCACGAGCTGCTGACCCGCTGGCTGCCCCGGCTCGGGCCGGACGCCGCGGCGTGGCTCGTGGTGCAGAAGAACCTGGGCTCGGACTCGCTGGCCCGCTGGATCACCGAGACGCTCGGGCTCCCGGTGGAGCGCACGACGTCGTCCAAGGGGTTCCGCGTGCTGCGGGTCGCGGGCTGACCGGTCAGACCCCACCGCACGTGTCAGACGTACAGGTCCCGCGAGGGACCTGAGGGTCTGACACGTCAGAGGGAGACGCGGCCCGAGTAGACCAGCTCGGCGGGGCCCGCGAGCTCGACGTTGCCGCCCGGCAGCACGCGCACGCGCACCTCGCCGCCCGGCACCTCGACGATCCAGGTGTCGGGCGCGCCGGCGCCGGTGGTGCCGCCCTGCCACGTGCGGACCGCGAGCGCCGCGGCGCAGGCTCCGGTGCCGCAGGACGGCGTCTCGCCGACCCCGCGCTCGTGCACCCGCATGCGCAGGCGCCCGACGACGCCGTCCGGCCCCGCCTCCTCGCCGAGCGGTACGACGAGCTCGACGTTCGTGCCGTGCGGCGGCACCGGCGCGACCTCGGGGGCGTGGTGCAGCTCCAGCGAGGCGAGCTCCTCGACGCTCGCGAGGGCGACGACGGTGTGCGGGTTGCCGAGGTCGACGCTCAGGGCGGGGCGGGGTGCGGTCCAGCCGCGCACCGCGACGGCGGCGTCGTACCCGTCGGTCACGGCGGTCTCGCCGCCGGGCAGGAACCAGCGGCCCATGTCCACGGCGTACCAGCCGTTCGCCTCCTTGGTGACGCGCTTGACGCCGGCGCGCGTGCCGAGGCTGAGCGGGCCGGCGGAGAGGTCGGCCAGGCCCTGCTGCTCGGCGAACGCGGCGAAGACGCGCACGCCGTTGCCGCACATCTCGGCCACGGAGCCGTCGGAGTTGCGGTAGTCCATGAACCACTCGGCCGTCGGGTCCTGGGCCAGGGCGGCCTGCGCGGACTCCTCGCCCGCGTTCGCCAGGGCCGCCGTCGGGGCGAGCCGGATCACGCCGTCGCCGCCGATCCCGGCGCGCCGGTCGGCCAGCCGGCGGACGTCGGCCGGGGTGAGGTCGAGCTGCCCCTCGGGGTCCGCGATCAGCACGAAGTCGTTCTGCGTGCCGTGCCCCTTTGTGAAGGCGAGCGTGCCGGGGGTCGGGACGGCGGGCACGGGGCTGGTCGCGGGCTGCGTCATGACCCCAGGCTACGGCGCACGGGCTCGGACCCGGCAACCGGCAGGGTCCCGGCGTCGGCGTCGGCCACGAGCTCGAGGGCGTCGGCGAGCAGGTGGGGCGAGGCGGCGTCGAGCCAGTGCACGCGCGGGTCGCGGCCGAACCAGCCCATCTGCTTGCGGGCCAGGCGCCGCGTGTTCGCGGTGACCGCCTCCCGGGCCTCGGCCTCGGTGGACTCGCCGCGCCACCAGGCGAGCACCTCGGCGTAGCCGACGGCGCGCGCGGCGGTGACGCCGAGGCCGGCGCCGGTGCCGCCCTGCTCCGGGCTCGCCAGGCGGCGCACCTCGTCGACCAGGCCGCCGTCCCACATCCGGTCCACGCGGCTGCCGACGCGCGCGTCGAGCACCTCGCGCGAGCAGTCGAGCCCGATCTGCACCGCGGGGCGCACGTACTCCTGGCGGGGCAGGTTGGCCGTGTAGGGGCGGCCGGTGATCTCGATGACCTCCAGCGCGCGCACGATGCGGCGGGTGTTGTGCGGCCCGATGCTCTCGGCGGCCTGCGGGTCCAGCCGCTCCAGCTCGGCGTGCAGGGCACGCCGCCCCTCGGCCTCGGCCCGCGCCTCCAGCCGGTCCCGGACGGCCGGGTCCGTGCCGGGAAAATCCATCTGGTCCAGCAGCGCCCGGACGTACAGCCCGGACCCGCCGACGACGACGGCGCGCGCGCCGCGCCCGGCGATCGCGTCCAGGTCGGCGCGGGCGTCCTCCTGGTAGCGCGCGACCGACGCGTCCTGCGCCGGGTCGAGCACGTCGAGCTGGTGGTGGGTGATGCCGCGCCGCTCGGCGGGCGGCACCTTGGCGGTGCCGACGTCCATGCCGCGGTAGAGCTGGTAGGCGTCGGCGTTGACGATCTCGGCCGGGGCCCGGTCGGTGCCCAGCGCCTGGGCCAGGTCGAGGGCGAGGTCCGACTTCCCGGTGGCGGTGGGCCCCACGACGGCGACGACTATCACCGGGCAACCTTACGGGCGGCCGCCGGTGGTCACGACAGCGCGGCAGCTCTGCCGCGCCGGGCACCTGAGGTCGGCAGTCGGCAGTTTGCCCCGCAAAGTCGGCAGTCTGCATCGAGGTCGGCACAGGCCTCTGCCGACC
>NZ_JBHVEG010000267.1:0-5790 GCF_042802395.1 Promicromonospora sp. NPDC057488 | reverse complement strand
GGCCCGAGCGGCGCGATCAACACCGGACGGCGCACCCCGCCCCGGTTCATCGTGATCGACGCCCTGAACGCCGACGCGCTGCTGCCCGCCATCTACTTCGTGTTCTCCCGCGCGGGCTGCGAGGCCGCCGTCGACCAGTGCCTCAAGGCCGGGCTGCGGCTGACCTCCCCGCAGGAGGAGGCCACGATCCGCTCGGTCGTCGAGGAGCGCACCGCCGCCATCCCGCCCGAGGACCTCGACGTGCTCGGCTACTGGTCCTGGTCGCAGGCCCTGGCGCGCGGCGTGGCCGCCCACCACGCCGGCATGCTGCCGGTGTTCAAGGAGACCGTGGAGGACCTGTTCTCCCGCGGCCTGGTCAAGGTCGTCTTCGCCACCGAGACGCTCGCCCTCGGCATCAACATGCCCGCCCGGTCCGTGGTCCTGGACAAGCTCGTCAAGTGGGACGGCTCGAGCCACGTCCCCGTCACCCCCGGCGAGTTCACCCAGCTCACCGGCCGTGCCGGGCGCCGCGGCATCGACGTCGAGGGGCACGCCGTCGTCGTCGACCACCCCGCGCTGGACCCCGTGGCCCTGGCCGGCCTCGCGTCCAAGCGCCTGTACCCGCTCAAGTCGAGCTTCCGGCCCACGTACAACATGGCCGTCAACCTCGTCGCCCAGGTCGGCCGCGACCGCGCCCGCGAGGTCCTGGAGACCTCGTTCGCGCAGTTCCAGGCCGACCGCGGCGTCGTCGGCCTGGCCAAGCAGGCCCAGGCGCACGCCGAGGCCCTCGACGGGTACGCCAAGGCCATGTCGTGCGACGTCGGTGACTTCGGCGAGTACATGGACCTGCGGCGCGCCATCAAGGACCGCGAGCGCGAGCTGTCCCGCGCCGCGACCGGGGCGCGCCGCGCCGAGGTCGTCGCGTCCCTGGAGAGCCTGCGGCGCGGCGACGTCGTCGAGGTGCCGTCCGGGCGGCGGCGCGGGTACGTGCTCGTGCTCGACCCGGGGGAGCCCGGCGGGTTCGACGGGCCTCGGCCGACGGTGCTGACCCAGGAGCGGCAGGTCAAGAAGCTGACCCTGGCCGACGCGCCCGACGGCCTGGAGACCGTGACCACGGTCAAGATCCCCAAGGCCTTCAACCCGCGCAAGCCCGACGCGCGCCGCGACCTGGTCTCGTCCATGCGCAACGCACTGGGTGTCCTGGCCGACGACGTGCCCTCGGCGCACTCCACGACGTCACCGTCGCGCGGCGCCGCCAGCCGGGCCGCGCGCGGCGGCAGCGCCCCGGTCGGACGCCGGTCGGACGCCTCCACCGACACCGAGCTCGCCCGCCTGCGCAAGGCGCTGAAGGCACACCCGTGCCACGCCTGCCCCGAGCGGGACGACCACGCCCGGTGGGCCGAGCGGTGGAACAAGCTCAAGCGGGAGCACGACCAGCTCGTGCGCCGCGTCGAGGGCCGCACCGGGTCCATCGCCCGCACCTTCGACCGCACCCTGGACGTGCTGCTCACCCTCGGGTACCTGCAGCGCACCAGCGGCGACACGAGCGCGGACAGCGCCGGGCGAGCCGCCGGGCGGATCCGCGTGACCGACGACGGCCGGTGGCTGCGCCGCCTGTACGCGGAGAACGACCTGCTGCTCGCCGAGTGCCTGCGCCGCGGCGTGTGGGACGGCCTCGACCCGGCCGGGCTGGCCGCCGTCGTGTCCACGGTCGTCTACCAGGGGCGGCGCGACGACGCCCCCGACCCGTACATCCCCGGCGGGCCCACCGGGCGCCTCGCGGGTGTGCTCGACGACACGCAGCGCGTCTGGTCCGAGGTCGACGACCTGGAGGAGGCGCACGGCATCGACGCGACCGGAGCCCTCGACCTGGGCCTGGTCGGCGCCATGTACCGGTGGGCGTCCGGCAAGGGCCTGGACTCCGTGCTGCGCGGCTCCGACCTGGCCGCGGGCGACTTCGTGCGGTGGTGCAAGCAGGTCGTCGACGTGCTGGACCAGCTCGGCGGCGCCGCGCCGTCGGAGAAGCTGCGCTCCACGGCCCGCAAGGCGCAGGACGCCGTCATGCGGGGCGTCGTGGCCTACTCCAGCCTCTGAGGGCACCCGGGGCCGGTGCCGCACAGGCGCCGGCCCCGGGTGAGCAGCGGGTGACTGTGCTCCCGGCCGGTCCCCTGACCAGGGCACCGACCGGCTCGATCGTTTACAGTTCCCACCGTGAGCCACCCCGCCCGATCCATCCTTTACCGCAACGGAGTCGTGCACTCCGCTGCCGACCCGTTCGCCGAGGCGATCCTCGTGGACGACGGCGTCGTGGCGTGGATCGGAGCCGACGACACCGCGGCCGGGCTCGCCGCCCGCGCCGACCGCGTGATCGACCTGGACGGCGCGCTGGTCACCCCCGGGTTCGTCGACGCGCACGCCCACGTGCTGGAGACCGGCCTGTCCACCGACTCCGTGGACCTCACGCCCGCCGGGGGCGTGCACTCCCTGGCCGACGCACTGGCCGCCCTGCACCAGGGCGCCCGCAAGCTCGCGGCCGCCGACCCGTCCGGCGAGCAGGTGCTGCTCGCGTTCGGCTGGGACGAGCAGGCCTGGCCCGAGCGGCGCGCGTTCACCCGCGCCGAGCTGGACGCCGCGTGCGACGGCCGCCCCGTGTACGCCGCCCGCGTCGACGTGCACTCCGCCGTCATCTCCACCGCCCTGGCCGACCGCGCCGGCATCGAACGCGACCCCGCCTGGACCGGCACCGGCCTGTCCGGCTCCGGCTGGTCCGACGCCCCCGTCGACACCGGCCTGGTCACCGCCGACCTGCACCACGCCGTGCGCGACGTCGCGCACGCCCTGTCGCCCGAGCGCCGCACCCGCCTGTACCGCGAGACCCTGGCCGCGTGGGCCGCCCGTGGCATCGTGTCCGTGCACGAGATGAGCGGCGAGCACCTCGACACCCGCGCCGGCCTGGCCGAGCTGCACGCCCTGAGTACGACGTCGGTCACGGCCGACGCCCTGGCCGAACCCGGCGCGCTGGGCCTGCCGCACCTGGCCGCCTACCGTGGCGAACTCTGCGCTACCGCCGACGACGCCCGCGCCCTGCTCACCGAGCTGCCGTTCCTGACCGGGATCGGCGGCGACCTCAACGTCGACGGGTCGATCGGCTCGCGCACCGCCGCGATGCGCAGCCCCTACTCGGACCTGCCCAGCGACCCGTCGTCGGGCTCGTTCGCCGGCGCCCTGACCAACCCCGACGGCTCGCCCTGGACCGGGAACCTGTACCTCACCGCCGACCAGATCGCGAACCACCTGGTCGCCGTCCAGACCGCCCGCGGCACCACCGGGGTGCAGGCCGCGTTCCACGTCATCGGCGACCGCGCCATGGACGAGACCGTGCTCGGCCTGCAGATCGCCGCCCAGCTCAGCGGCGAGTCCACCCTACGCGCCGGGCACCACCGCATCGAGCACGCCCTGTTCGTCGACGCCGTGACCCTCGCGGCCCTGCTGGTGCACGGCATCGGCCTGTCGGTGCAGCCCGCGTTCGAGTCGTCGTTCGGCGGCGCCAAGGGCGTCTACGCCTCCCGGCTCGGCGCCATGCGCGCCGGCTCGATCATGCCGTTCGCCGACCTCGCCCAGGCGGGCGTGCCGCTCGCCTTCGGCTCCGACACGCCCGTCACCCCGGCCGACCCCTGGCAGGGCGTGCGTGCCGCCACCAGCCACGAGGACCCCGACCAGCGCATCTCCGCGGGCGCCGCGTTCCGCGCCCACACCCGCGGCGGCTGGCGCCTGGCAGGCCTGGACCACACCGGCGCCGGGCAGCTGCGCGTCGGCGCGCCCGCGCACCTCGCCGTCTGGCGGGCCGAGCACCTCGGCGTGCAGGCCGCCCCCGGGCGGCTCAGCTCGTGGAGCGAGGAGGCACGCGCCGGCACCCCGCTGCTGCCCGACCTCTCGCCCGACGCCGTCGAGCCCGAGTGCCTGCACACCCTGCGTGACGGCGCGGTGCTGCACGACACGTTCTGACCGGGACGCCTAGGCTGCGAGCGTGCGCCTGCGTGAGCCGTCCCGGCTGCTGACCCTGTTCCTCGCGGTGCCCGGCGGCCTCCTCCTGTGGTCCGCGTTCCCGGACGCCGGGTTCTGGCCCGCCGCGTTCGCCGCGGTCGCCGTCCTGTACTGGGCGCTCGGCCGGGACGACGCCTGGTGGAACCTGCTGATGGGCTTCCTGTTCGGCCTCGCCTTCTTCCTGCCGCACCTGTGGTGGGCGCACGAGTCCACCGAGACCGCGCCGTGGATCGCGCTGTCCACGCTGGAGGCCCTGTTCCTCGGCGCGTTCGGTGCGCTGTGGACCTGGGCCCGCCGCGCGCCGTTCGTGCGCCGCCGCGGCTGGCGGCTGGCCGCCGTGTTCGCCGTGCTGTTCGTCGCCGTCGAGCAGTGGCGCGCCGAGATCCCGTTCGGCGGGTTCCCCTGGGGCCGGCTCGCCTGGGCCATGGCCGGCGCACCGACCGGGCGCGCCGCCTGGCTCGGCGGCACCGTCGCCGTCAGCCTCCTGGTCGCCTTCACGGGCGCGCTGCTCGCCCTGGCCGTGGCGGCAGTGGTCAGGGTGGTCCGGGACACGGCCGGTACGCAGGAGGGCGCGGCCGCCGACGCCCCGCGCCCCGGCGCCGACGTAGGCCGCGCCGTCGGGGCCCTCGCGCTGGGCGCCGTCGTCGTCCTGGTGCCGCTCGTACTGCCGGTACCCACGTCCGCGAGCGCCGGTCCCGTAGAGACGCCGGAGGGGAACGAGGTGTACGACGCCGGGAGCGACCTGGCCGAGGACGGGCAGCTGTGGGCGGGCGCGGTGCAGGGCGACGTGGGGGAGCCGGGGCTGGGGGCGTTCGCGAACCGGGCGGAGGTGCTGAACAACCACCTGGAGGGCACGTACGTGCTGGCGGAGGACTACGCCGGTGAGCTCGACGTGGTGCTGTGGCCGGAGAACGGCAGCGACCTGGACCCGCAGACGTCGTCGGACGTCGCGGACGGGCTGGACGCGGCGTCCGCGGCGGTGGGTGCGCCGATCCTGGTGGGGGCGCAGGAGTTCCCGGAGTCGGGCGGCCGGTACAACGTGTCGTTGCTGTGGCAGGCGAGGCAGGGGGTGATCGGCCGGTACGCGAAGCAGCACCCGGCACCGTTCGGTGAGTACATCCCGCTGCGGTCGGTCCTGCGGATCTTCTCGGACCAGGTGGACCGGGTGACGACGGACATGATCGCGGGGGTCAACCCGCCGGTCGTCGACGTGCCGAGCCGCCTGGGGCAGGGCGCGTACCGGTTGGGGACCGTCATCTGCTTCGAGGTGGCGTACGACGAGATCGTGCGCGACGCGGTCGAGGAGGGCGCGCAGGTGCTGGTGATCCCGACGAACAACGCGTCGTTCGGGTTCACGGCGGAGTCGACGCAGCAGCTGGCGATGTCGCGCCTGCAGGCGATCACGACCGGGCGGGCGGCCGTGCAGATCTCGACGGTGGGGGTCTCGGCCGTGATCACGCCGGACGGGAGCGTGGTGCGCAGGACCGGCCTGTTCACGGCGGACGAGTTCGTGGTGAACCTGCCGCTGCGGTCCTCGGTCACGCCCGCGGTGGCGGCGGGGTACTGGCCGGGCTGGGTGGTCGGCGCTCTCGCGGTCCTGCTGGTGGTGGCCGGCGTCGTCGGCCGGGTCGGTGCGCGGCGCGGGGCGCGCCGCCGGGACGAGGCCGGTACCGAGGCGGCGTCGTCCGGCCGGTAACCCGTCGGCACACGGTAGGCGCACGATCCCCGGGTTGGGACGAAAAAACGACCGCCGGTCCGGACCCGAGG
>NZ_JBHVEG010000266.1:0-5798 GCF_042802395.1 Promicromonospora sp. NPDC057488 | reverse complement strand
GCGGTGTGATGTCCGCCGTCGGCCCGGATCCGGTACCGGAACGTGAGCCGGGCTACCGGGTCTGGGCGACCCAGCTCGCGTGCATCTGGGCGTAGATGCCGTTCGCGGCGGCCAGCTCGGCGTGCGGGCCGACCTCGGCGACGTGACCCTGGTCCACCACGACCACGAGGTCGGAGGCCTCGGCCGTGGAGAGCCGGTGCGCGATGGTGATCGTGGAGCGGCCGGCGGTCAGGGAGTCCAGGGCGCGGGCGATCCGGACCTCGGTGGCGGGGTCCACGGCGGACGTCGCCTCGTCGAGCACCAGCAGGTCGGGCTGCGCGAGGAAGGCGCGGGCGATCGCGACGAGCTGCCGCTCCCCCGCCGACAGCGCCTCGCCGCGCTGCCCCACGGCGGTGTCCAGCCCGTCGGGCAGGTCGGCCACCCAGTCGGCCAGCCCGAGCTCGGCGAAGGCCCGCTCGACCGCGGCGCGGTGCCCGCCGGACGGCTGTCCGTCCTCGGCGGCCTCCAGCGGGGTGCGCAGGCCGTAGGCCGCGTTGTCCAGCACCGTGCCGTCGAACAGGAAGCCCTCCTGCGGCACCAGCACCACGCGCTCGCGCAGCGAGGCGAACGACAGGTCCCGCAGGTCGGTGCCGTCCAGCTCCACGGCGCCCGCCGTCGGGTCCATGAGCCGGGTGACGAGCTTGGCGATGGTCGTCTTGCCGGAGCCGGTCTGCCCGACGACGGCCACCTTGGTGCGCGCCGGCAGGTCCAGCGTCACGCCGTGCAGCACCTCGGGACCGCTGGGGTAGGCGAACCGGACGTCGCGCAGCGTCACGTGCGCCGGGCCGCGCTCCTGGGTCGCCGCGCCGGGCTTCTCGGCCACCTGGATCGGCGTCTCGATGACGGCGATGACGCGCCGCCAGCCGGCCACGGCGTTCTGCAGCTCGTTGAGGATCTCGGTAGCCATCTGCACCGGGCCCGTGAAGAGCTGCACCAGGAACAGGAAGGCCACGAGCTCGCCCGCGCTCAGCCCACCGCCCACGCCGAGGAACGTGCCCACGACCACGACGATCGCCAGCACCAGGTTGGAGATGAGCACGCCCGACGAGAACGTAGCCGCGACCAGGATCTGGGACCGGGCCTGCGCGGTGCGGGTCGCCTCGACGGAGGCGCCGATGCGCCGCCCCGTGCGCTCGGCCACGCCGTAGGCCCGCACGGTCTCGGCGCCGACGACGGACTCGGAGATCGCGCCGAGCATCGCCCCGACGCGCTCGCGCACCAGCGTGTACGCGCGGTTGACGTACTTCTGGCCGAACCGGATCACCAGGAACATCGGGATGAACGCGATCCAGACCACGGCCGTCAGGATCGGCGAGTAGACGAGCATGAGGCCCGTCGCCACGAGCACCTGCAGCACGCTGACGAGCAGCATGATGCCGCCCCACTGCACGAACAGGGAGACCGTGTCGACGTCGTTGGTCACGCGCGAGACCAGGGCGCCGCGGCGCTCGGTGTTCTGCGTGAGCGTCGAGAGGTCGTGCACGTGCCGGAACGCCTTGACGCGCAGCGTCGCCAGGCCCGCCTCGGCCGAGCGGAACAGGCGCACGTTCACGAGCGCGGCGCACAGCGCGGCCAGCACCAGCGCCCCCGCCGCGAGGGAGGCGAGGAGCGCCACCTGGCCGACGTCGGGCCCGCCGTCGGCGAGCACGCCCACGTCGATCGTCTGCTGCACCGCGAGCGGCACCACGACTCGCCCGGCGGCCGCGAGCGACGCGAACAGCAGGGTGACCCAGATGCCCTTGGTGATCTCCGGGCTGATCTCGATGCCGCGGCGCAGGGTCGCGAGGACGCCCAGGCCGCTGGCCGACTCGATGCGCGCGCCGTCGGCGTCGAGCAGGTCCTCGGGCACGTCGGCCACGTCGGGCTCGTCCGTCACCGCGGTCATCGGGACACCTCTTCCAGCTCGTCGTCCAGTGTTCCGGCGGCGGCCTCGTCGGCCCGTTCCTGCTCGCGGCGCTCGGTCTCGGCCTCGTACGCCGTGGCGAGCTCGCGGTAGCCGGGGTCGCGCGCCATCAGCTCGTCGTGCGTGCCGACGTCGACCACGCGGCCGCCGTCGACGTGGACCACGCGGTCCGCGAGCGCCACCGACGACATGCGGTAGGCGACCATGATCACGGTGGTTCCGGGGGCGGCGTCGGCCGGGGCCGCGCCCTCGGTCGGGGTCTCGTTTCCGGTCCCGGCGGCCAGGCCGCGCAGGATCTCCTGCTCGACGCGCGGGTCGACGGCGCTGGTCGCGTCGTCGAGCACGAGCAGGCGCGGGGCCCGCACGAGGGCGCGGGCGATGGCGAGGCGCTGCCGCTGCCCGCCGGAGAGGTTGGCGCCGCGCTCGCCGAGGGGTGCGTCGAGGCCGCCGGCCATCTCGCGCACGGTCTCGTCGAGACGCGCGAGCTTCAGGGCGTCCCACACCTCGTCGTCGGACGGCGTGCCAGGCGTGCCCGGGTCGGCGAGCGTGACGTTGCCGCGCACGGTGTCCTCGAAGATGAACGTGGTCTGCGTGACGAGCGCGACCTGGGCCGGGATCTCGCCGTCGGCCAGCGTGCGGGCGTCGACGCCGTCGAGCAGCACCTGCCCGCGCGTGGGGTCGGAGAGGCGGGCCAGGAGGCTGACCAGGGTGGTCTTGCCGGCGCCGGTGGTGCCGACGACGGCGACCGTGGCGCCCGGCTCGACCGCGACGTCCACGCCGTCGAGCAACGTGATCGAGCGGCCGCGGGCCCCGCTGATCGCGGGGACGTCGACGCCGACGTCGGCCAGGCGCACGGACATGCCGCCGCGGCCGGCGTCCTGCGGCAGGCGGGCGTCACCGTGCTCGAGGGCGCCGGTCGCGTCGGCGACCTGCGCGATGCGCTCGTAGCCGACCAGGGCGCGCGGCAGCTCGCCGAGCACCCAGCCGAACGCCTGCACGGGCACGGTCATCATCGTGAGCAGGTAGGCGGCGGTGACGAGGTCGCCCGGTTCGACGGCGCCCGCGGCGATGCGCCAGGTGCCGACGGCGAGCACCAGCAGGGTGCCGATCGACGGCAGGGTCTGGATCACGGGGTCGAACAGCGAGCGGACGATGCCGACCCGGACGTTCGCCGCGCGCAGCTCCTGGGTGCGGGCGCCGAACCGGCTCTCCTCGCGGTCCTCGGTGCCGAGCGCCTTGACCAGCAGCGCCGCCTCGAAGCTCTCGTGGGCGACGTCGGCCACGTCGCCGCGCAGGCGCTGCGCCCGGGTCACGGCCGGGGACATGTGCCGCTGGTAGACGGCGTTCACGGCGATCGTGACGGGGATGATCGCGAGGGCAGCGAGCGCCAGCCAGGGGTCGATCGCGACCAGCAGCCCCACGGAGACGCCGATCATGACCACGACGCCGAGCGCGAACGGCAGCGGGTTGAAGACGCCGGTGGCGGCCTCGGTGTCGGAGGTCGCGTGGTTCAGGAGCTGGCCGGCGGGGTGCGAGCGGTGCCAGGAGACGGGCAGCCGCAGGTACTGCCGGGTCAGCGTGGTGCGGTGGTCGGCCTGGATGCCGACGAAGCCGTACCCGGCCCAGATGCGGCGGCCGGCGACGGACAGGGCGAGCGAGAGGGCGACGGCCCCGAGGACGAGGCCGGCGAGCCACACCCGGTCCTGGGCGGCGGCGTCGCCCCCGATGGCCGGGACGACGACGGAGTCGGTGGCCCAGCCGACCGCGCGGCTGACGGCGACGGTGAGGGCGCCGAAGAGGCCGGAGGCACCCACGGCCAGCAGGTAGATGCCGGGGTGGGCGCGCATGCCGCGCCACATGACCGAGATCGAGCGGCGCACACGAGAGCCCTGAAGGGCCATCGGGGTGGGTCGCGGGGCTTCTGGGGGCACGGCAAGACCTCGCTTCCTAGGGGGACCCCACAATTTTCTCATGGCGCGGGAATCGATTCGACGGATTTACGCCGAGGGCGTCACCCCTCGGCGTCACCGACGCTATGACCTCAACTCAGGTCGAGGTCAAGGAAGTCCCGGGAAGCGCGGCGCCTCAGCGGACGTCGAGCCCGGCGGCGCGCATCGCGTCCTTGACCTGGCCCACCGTGAGCTTGCCGAAGTGGAAGACCGACGCGGCCAGGACGGCGTCCGCCCCCGCCCGGGCGGCCTCGACGAAGTGCTCGGGGGTGCCCGCGCCGCCCGACGCGACCAGGGGCACGTGCACGCGCTCGCGCACGGCGTGCAGCATCTCCAGGTCGAACCCGGCGGTGGTGCCGTCGGCGTCCATCGAGTTCAGCAGGATCTCGCCCGCGCCGAGCCGGGCGGCCGTCTCGGCCCACTCGACGGCGTCGATCCCGGTGCCGCGGCGGCCGCCGTGCGTGGTGACCTCGTAGCCCGAGGGGGTGGTGACGTCGCCGGTCACACGGCGCGCGTCGACGCTCAGGGTCAGCACCTGGGAGCCGAAGCGCTGCGCGATCTCGGCGATCAGCTCCGGGCGCGCGATGGCGGCCGTGTTCACGCCCACCTTGTCGGCGCCCGCGCGCAGCAGCCGGTCGACGTCGTCCGTGGAGCGGACGCCGCCGCCCACCGTGAGCGGCACGAAGACCTGCTCGGCGGTGCGGCGCACGACGTCGACCATGGTCTGCCGGTCGCCCGACGAGGCGGACACGTCCAGGAACGTGAGCTCGTCGGCGCCCTCGGCGTCGTACCGGCCGGCGAGCTCGACCGGGTCGCCGGCGTCCCGCAGGTCGGCGAAGTTGACGCCCTTGACCACTCGGCCCGCGTCGACGTCCAGGCACGGGATCACACGGATCGCGACGGACATCAGCCCTCCTTCTTCTTCGGTGCTTCCTCGTCCTCGGCGACGGCCTTGTGCGCGTCGAGGATGTCGACGACGTACACCACCGTCTCGCCGGCGAGGCTGCTGCTGGTGTTGGCGTACCCGCTCCCCGGCGGGACGACGAGCATCACCTGGGACCCGACCGTCTGCTCCAGGAGCCCCTGGTCCCAGCCGTCCACGAGCCGGCCGATGCCGATCTCGGCGGACTGGGGCGGAGTGTCCTCGGTCCAGGTGGTGTCGACCACCTCGCCGTCGCTCCAGCGGACGGCGGTGAACTCCACGGTGAGGATCTGGCCGGCCCGTACCTGCGGCCCGGTGCCGCGCAGCAGCGGGTGCACCACAAGGTCGGTCGGCGGCTCGACGCCGCGCGGGATGCGCACGGTCGGGGCACCCAGGTCGTCCAGGCGCACCTGCGGCAGCTCCTTGCCCGGCGGCACGCCCTCGGTGCCGGACGCCCGGGCGGGCAGGACGTCGACCACCAGCAGCACCGGGACGCCGTCCTGCTCCTCCATGAGCGCGAGGCGGGTGCCGACGCGGCGACCCTCGAGTGCCGCGAACAGGTGGTTGCCGAGCGACTTCTCGGTCATCGTGTACGCGGCAGGCGCGGTGCGGAACGTGTTCTGCAGCTCGGTGCCGTCGCGGCCGTCCTGCGCGTACAGGTTCAGGAGCACCGGGTCGTCCCGCTCCAGCACGTCGCCGGTGCCGGGCCAGACCATGCGCGAGCCGGACTCCACCACCTCGAACGGCTTCTCGTACTCGAGCGTCGGCGGAGCGTCGCTCCCGCCCGTGACCTGCAGCGGCGCCTGCGACGCCGAGGACGTCGGGGCCGGGCCCACGTCGACCGGCAGCGAGGCCGGCGTGCACGCCGTGGTCGCGGCCACCGCGGCTGCCGCCAGACCGCCGACGAGGACGCGTACCCAGGAACTCACCCGCAGAGTCTCCCATGCCGCGCCGGCGGTCCCGGAACGGACGGTGCCCCGGGAAC
>NZ_JBHVEG010000265.1:0-5826 GCF_042802395.1 Promicromonospora sp. NPDC057488 | reverse complement strand
CAGACGTACAGGTCACCGGAGTGACCTGTACGTCTGACACGTCGGGGCGGGTCTGACAGCTCGGCGCGGCACAGCCGCGCCAGCGCCGGTCGAACGGTTGAGGCCCCCTCGACCGGCGCCGTCAGGCCCGGATCAGGCCCGGATCACGCCCGGTTCAGGCAGTTCAGCCCTGGAAGCGCGGGAACGCCGACCGGCCGGCGTAGGTGCCGGCCTCGTCGAGCGCCTCTTCGATGCGCAGGAGCTGGTTGTACTTGTTGATGCGCTCGCCACGGGCGGGGGCGCCGGTCTTGATCTGGCCGGCGTTGGTCGCCACGGACAGGTCCGCGATGGTGGTGTCCTCGGTCTCGCCGGAGCGGTGCGAGGTCATCGTGGTGAAGCCGTTGCGCTGGGCCAGCGTCACGGCGTCGAGCGTCTCGGTGAGCGTGCCGATCTGGTTGAGCTTGACCAGCAGCGAGTTCGCCGACTTGAGCTCGATGCCCTTGGCGAGGCGCTCCGGGTTGGTGACGAACAGGTCGTCGCCCACGATCTGCACCTTGTCGCCGACCTTGCCCATGAGGGCGGACCAGGAGTCCCACTCGTCCTCGGACAGCGGGTCCTCGATGGACACCAGCGGGTAGTCCGCAACGAGCTGCTCGTAGTACGCGATCATCTCGTCCGGCGTCTTCTTGCCGCCCTCGAACGCGTACACGCCGTCCGAGAAGAACTCGGTCGAGGCGACGTCGAGCGCGAGGCCCACGTCGGTGCCCGGCTTGAGGCCCGCGCGCTCGATGGCGACGAGGATCAGGTCGAGCGCCTCACGGTTGCTGCCGAGGTTCGGCGCGAAGCCGCCCTCGTCGCCCAGGCCGGTGCCCAGGCCCTTCTCCTTCAGCACGGACTTCAGCGAGTGGTACACCTCGGTGCCGGTCCGCAGCGCCTCGCGGAACGTCGGGGCGCCGATCGGGGCGACCATGAACTCCTGGATGTCCACGTTCGAGTCCGCGTGGGACCCGCCGTTCAGGATGTTCATCATCGGCACGGGCAGGACGTGCGCGTTCGGGCCGCCCACGTACCGGAACAGGTCCAGGCCGGAGCTCTTGGCGGCGGCCTTCGCGACGGCGAGGGACACGCCCAGGATCGCGTTCGCGCCCAGCTTGCCCTTGTTCGGCGTGCCGTCCAGGTCCAGGAGGGTCTGGTCGATGATGCGCTGTTCCTCGGCGTCGTACCCGATGAGCTCGGGGGCGATCTCGTCGTTGACGGCCGCGACCGCCTTCTCGACACCCTTGCCCAGGTAACGGCCCTTGTCTCCGTCACGCAGCTCGACGGCCTCGAACGCGCCGGTCGATGCACCGGACGGGACCGCCGCACGGGCGAAGGTGTTGTCGTCCAGGACGATCTCCACCTCCACGGTGGGGTTGCCGCGCGAGTCGAGGATCTCGCGTGCTCCAACGGCTTCGATGCTAGCCACGGGTTCTCCTTCTAAGGATGTTGCTCGGAGGTTACGGCCCCCAGCCTAGGACGTCGGGCGAGGGGGCGCGGAACCGTCCACGAGCCCGCAGTTCACAGGCCCACCACAGGTCCGCGACAGGGCTGCCACAGCGAGCCTGCCTAGCGTCCCGACCGTCCGGCGCAGACCGCCCGCGGTGCGACCCGCACGCCTGCTCGCCCCTCCTCCACGGCGTGCGGCACCGCCCGCGCGGCGGTCCGCCCGGACACCAACGTCCCCGCACGTTCCTCAGGACCCCAGGCAGGAGCCCATGTTCTTCACCTATCTGCGCAGAGAGCTGCGCAACAGGCGCAAGCAGACGGTCGTGGTCGCGATCGGACTCGCGGTCGCGATCGCACTGGTCATCGTCGTCAACGCCGTCTCGACGGGCGTCCGGAACGCCCAGGCGGAGGTGCTCGAGTCGGTCTACGGCGTCGGCACCGACATCACCGTGACCCAGGCCGCAGAGGGCCCCGGCGAGGGCGGCGGCCCCGGCCGGTTCGACTTCGGCGAGGGAGAGGGCGAGGCCGGCGAGGACGGCACGCGCAACCTCGCGCAGGACCGCCTCAGCACCGCCATGGGGTCGACGTCGTTCGACGCCGCCGCGCTGGAGTCCGTCTCCGGCCTGGACCACGTGTCCGGGGTCGCCGCGACGCTGGACCTGCAGAACATGTCGTTCTCCGGGGAGATGCCGGACTTCGAGGCCATGCAGGAGGGCGGCGGCCCCGTCGACCTGCGCATGGGCGAGGACGGCTCCGGCGAGGGGACGGCCGGCGGGTCGTCCTTCGAGATCGAGCAGTTCACGGTCACGGGTGTGGACCCCGACGCCGCCGCCGTCGGGCCGCTGACGACCGCCACCGTGGCCGACGGCCGGACGCTGGCGGCGGACGACGAGAACGTCGCCGTCCTGGACGCCACCTACGCCACGCAGCAGGAGCTCGCCGTCGGCGACAAGATCACCGTGGGCGGCGAGGAGCTGGAGATCGTCGGCACGGTCGCCTCCACGACCGGCGACGACGTCGCCACGGCGTCCGACGTCTACGTGCCGCTGGCCACCGCGCAGACCCTCGCGGACCTCGCCGACCAGGTCACCGACGTCTACGTGCAGGTCGACTCGGCCGAGAACGTCGACGCCGTCGCCGCCGCGATCGAGAGCGAGCTGCCCGACGCCTCCGTGAGCACGCAGTCCGACCTCGCCGAGAACGTCACGGGCTCCCTCTCGACGGCGTCCAACCTGATCGGCACGCTCGGCACCTGGCTGAGCATCATCGTGCTCGCCGCGGCCTTCGGCCTCGCGATCCTGTTCACGGTTTCCGGCGTCAACCGCCGCACCCGGGAGCTGGGCACGCTCAAGGCGATCGGCTGGAGCAAGGGCCGCGTGGTGGGCCAGGTCGCGGGCGAGTCCGTGGTGCAGGGCCTGATCGGTGGCGTCGCCGGCCTCGCGATCGGCGCGCTGGCGGTCTGGGCCATCAACCTCGCAGGCATCACGCTCAGCGGCGGCACCTCGGGCGGCGGCTTCATGATGGGCGGCCCCGGCGGTGGTGGCGGCGGACCCGCCGGCGCGATGCAGGGCGGGGGCGCGCAGGGCGCCGAGGGCGGCGGCTTCGGCGCGGCTCGCTCGGGCGGCCTGGCCGACGCCGCGAGCAGCGCCGTCGACGTCGCCCTCCAGGCGCCGGTCAGCCTGTGGATCGTGCTGGCCGCCATCGGCCTCGCGGTGCTGGGCGGGCTGATCGCCGGTGTGGTCGGCGGCCAGCGCGCCGCGCGCCTGCGCCCGGTCGAAGCCCTCCGTTCTCTCGCCTGAAAGGTCTACCCATGTATCAGATCGACGACCTGACCAAGACGTACCAGCAGGGCAAGCGCGTGGTGCGCGCGCTCAAGGGGGTGTCCCTGACCATCGGCGACGGCGAGCTCGTCGCCGTGCAGGGGCCGACCGGCGGCGGCAAGTCCACCCTGCTGCAGATGCTCGGCGGGCTGGACCGGCCGACGTCGGGCACCGTGAAGCTCGACGGGACCGACCTCGCCGGGATGAGCGACGCGCAGCTCACCGCGGCGCGGGCCGAGACCATCGGGTTCGTGTTCCAGAACTTCAACCTGATCCCGACGCTCACCGCGCTGGAGAACGTGGAGACGGCGCTGGTACCGGCCAAGATCCCGCGGCAGACCAGGACGGCGCGGGCGCTGGCCGCCCTGGAGTCGGTGGGCCTCGGCGACCGGGGCGACCACCTCCCCGGCGAGCTGTCGGGCGGGCAGCAGCAGCGCGTCGCGATCGCGCGGGCGCTGGTGAAGAACCCCAAGGTGCTGCTGGCCGACGAGCCCACCGGCAACCTCGACGAGGAGACCCGCGACGAGATCGTGGACCTCATCGAGGGCCTGTGGAAGGAGCAGGGGCTGACGATCGTGCTGGTCACGCACGACTCGGTGGTCGCACAGCGCACGCCGCGCCGCCTGCGCATCGCCAAGGGCGCGGTGAAGGACCTGACGGCGGCCTGACGGCGGGGCGCACTGCCGGCGGCCGCTGACGCCGACGGTTCGTCGGGTCTCCTTCCGCGTGAGCGCTGGTCGCTCGCAAGGAAGGAGGCCTGACGAATCGTTACAGACGGTTAACACGACTTTCCAGGCGACCCCACTTCCGTGGCGATATGGTCCAAACCTCCCCGCCAGTTGACCGGGGAGACGAACTGGGGAGGCAATCAGTGAGGCAAGCACGCATCGCCACCTTCGCCGCGGGGGCGGCCGTGGTGGCCCTGACCGTGGCCGGGTGTACCCCGAGCGACACCGTCGAAGGCGACGGACCGGTCACCCTGAAGCTCACGATCGACCAGGAGATGGAGACCCTCTTCCCGGGCGACTCGGGCATGGCGGACAACATCGCGATCCTGGACGTCGTCTACGACGGCCTGGTCCGGTACGACCCGGAGTCCAAGGAGCCGTACGACTACGTGGCCGAGTCGATCGAGTCCGACGACAACACCGTCTGGACCATCAAGATCAAGCCGGACCTGACCTTCCAGAACGGTGAGCCCGTCGACGCCGCCGCGTTCGCCCGCTCCTGGAACTACACGGCCGGTCACCCCGAGCTGTACAGCAACTACTTCTTCGAGCGCTTCAAGGGCTACGAGGAGATGCAGGACGAGATCGACGACGAGGGCGAGGTCGTCAAGGAGAGCCCGGTCGAGGAGCTGTCCGGTCTCACCGTCGCGGACGACCTGACGCTCGAGGTCGAGCTCAACGCGCCGTTCGCCGGCTTCGCCACGATGCTCGGCTACACCGGCTTCTACCCGGTCGCCCAGGAGTGCCTGGACGACGTCGAGGCCTGCTCGGTCAAGCCGATCGGCAACGGCCCGTTCCAGATCACCGAGTGGGACCAGGGTGTGTCCGTCGACGCCGAGCGCTGGGCGGACTACACGCTGGACGAGACGCCCGAGGACATCGACGCGATCAACTGGCGCGAGTACAACGGTGCGTCGTCCTGGAGCGACTTCGAGGCCGGTGACCTCGACGTCAGCTACCCGCCGCCGGCCGACCTGGCCGCCGCGCAGGAGGACCCCGAGCTCTCCGAGCGGCTCGCCGAGGCACCGGGTGCCGCGCTGACCTACATCGGCTTCCCGCTGTACGAGGACGGCCCGTGGCAGGACAAGGAGTTCCGCAAGGCGATCTCCATGGCGATCGACCGCGAGACCATCGTCGACCAGCTCTCGGGCGGCCTGGCCACCCCGGCCGACTCGTGGGTCGTGCCGGACGGCGTGCCCGGCGGCGAGGCCGGCACCTGCGAGTGGTGCGTCTTCGACCCGGAGGCGGCGAAGGCCGCGCTGGAGAAGGCCGGCGGCTGGCCCGACGGCGAGACGCTGACGATCGGCCTGAGCAACGACGAGACCGAGATCGAGTACTTCAAGGCGATCGGTGACTCCATCGAGGCCACCCTCGGCATCCCGTACGAGCTCAAGCCGAACCCGGACTTCTCCTCGGTCCGGTCCGAGCAGGGCTTCGACGGCATCTTCCGGAACAACTGGTTCCCGGACTACCCGCTGAACGAGAACTACCTGGCCTTCTACGCCGTCGGCGAGGAGGGCGCGGGCAACTTCGGCTGGTACGACAAGGAGTTCGAGGACAAGCTCGCCGAGGGCGACCAGGCCGCGACGCTCGACGAGGCCGTGGTCAAGTACCAGGAGGCCGAGGCGATCCTCGCCGAGGAGTTCCCGACCATTCCGTTCCGCTTCAACGCGGGCGGCGAGTACTACAGCGAGCGCCTGGACGACGTCGTCCTGGACCCGTTCAGCGGTGCGGTCCGGGTCCGCGCGCTGACCGTCACGGAGTAACCGACCCACCCCGCACGTGTCGGACGTGCAGGTCACGCTGGTGACCTG